>CAMVYG010000041.1 GCA_947171615.1 uncultured Clostridia bacterium | reverse complement strand
GGGTACAGCTCAAACATGTTGAGCCCCATGGGGATCCCGATAGTTCCCCGCTGTCCCGTGCAGGGGGCATAGGAAGCAAGCTGCTCCCGCTTATAATCGTACAGGTTATAGTGAACCGCTTCGCCATTTTTTTGCAGGGGCTTGTCGCAGCGGTTTCCGGCAATGTAACGGGCGGCGGTTTTCCCCGCGCCGAAGGTGTTTACCGTCAGGCGGCAGTGGTTCTGGCAGCCGTTGCAGGTAATGGCCTTCACCTCATGGGTAAAGGAAGCAAGGCCCTGCTCATCCAGGATCCCGCTTTTTTCTCCCTTTTCGTGCTGCTTGGCGTACAGCGCCGCGCCATAGGCTCCCATCAGGCCGGAAACAGAGGGGCGGGTCACGTTCTTCCCGATCTCTTTTTCAAAGGCCCGGAGCACCGCGTCGTTTAAGAAGGTGCCGCCCTGGACCACAATGTGGTCTCCCAGGCTTTTGGCGTCCGTAACCCGAATGACTTTATAAAGGGCGTTTTTCACCACGCTCATGGAAAGGCCCGCGGAAATATTTTCGATGGAGGCCCCGTCTTTTTGAGCCTGCTTCACGGAGGAATTCATAAATACGGTGCAGCGGGAGCCCAGGTCTACCGGGCTGTCGGCAAACAGGCCGCACTTCGCGAACTCGCTCATCTCATAGCCCAGCGCCCCGGCAAAGGTCTGCAAAAAAGAGCCGCAGCCGGAGGAACAGGCTTCGTTTAAGAAAATATTGTCTATTGCGCCGTTTTTGATCTTGAAGCACTTGATATCCTGCCCGCCGATATCGATGATGAAATCCACCTCCGGCTCAAATTTCCGGGCGGCGGTAAAGTGGGCAATGGTTTCCACCACGCCCAGATCCAGGTGGAAGGCGTTTTTAATGATCTCCTCGCCGTACCCGGTGGAGGCGGCGCTGCGGATCACGATCTCCGGAAACTTTTGATACAGGGCCTGCAAAAACTCCTTCACCAGCGGCACGGGGTTCCCGGAATTGGGGAGATACTGAGAAAAGATGATCTCCTCGTTCTCGTTGATGGCAGTGGCTTTTAAGGTGGTGGAACCCGCGTCTATGCCCACATAGGCAATGTTTCCGGGAAGCAGGGGGGCGTTGGTGGGAATGGTATCCTTCTGGTGACGGGCGGTAAATTCCTCATATTCCCCCTGGTTTTGAAACAGCGCCTCGCTGCTTTGATAGTGGTGACTGGAGCTGTAGGTTCGGATGCGCTCCGTAATTTCAGGCAGGGAAAATTCTTTGCTGGAATCGCTCATGGCAGCGCCCGCCGCCACATAGTACAGGGAATTTTCCGGGCAGACGCCGCTGACCCCTAAAATACGGTCAAAGGCCGCCCGCAGCTGGGAAAGGAAGGTCAAAGGGCCGCCGAGGTAGACCACTTTTCCCTTAATCTCCCGCCCCTGGGCAAGTCCCGCCACAGTCTGGTTGACCACGGCGTTTAAAATGCTCAGAGCAATGTCGTTTTTCTGCGCGCCCTGATTTAACAGAGCCTGGATATCGGATTTTGCGAACACGCCGCAGCGGGACGCAATGCTGTAGGTGCGCTCGCTGGTTTTCGCGATCTCATTGAGCTCATCGGGGGCAATGCTCAAAAGGGTGGCCATCTGGTCGATAAAGGCCCCGGTCCCTCCGGCGCAGGAGCCGTTCATGCGCACTTCCATAGAGCCGGAAAGGAACAAAATCTTTGCGTCCTCTCCGCCCAGCTCAATGACCACGTCTGCGTCCGGCAGATAGGCCTTTACAGCGGTGCGGGTAGCATAAACCTCCTGCACAAAGGGAATTTCCAGATCCTCCGCAAGGCCCATGCCCGCAGAGCCGGAAATGCAAAGCTGGGCTTGTTCCGCTTCGGGGAACTGCTCCCGGATCCGGGAAAGCATGCCGGAGGCTTTTTCCGCGATTTGGGAAAAATGGCGCTCGTATTCCCGGAATACCGGCGTGCCGGTATCGTCGAATACAACGCATTTCAATGTGGTGGAGCCAACGTCCATACCGATTTTCATAGTTCTGATCACTGCTTTCTTTACAGTAAGAGATATCGGCGGCATACGTTTTCACAAAGCGGCGCCGTCTCAAAAAAACAAAATAAAGAACGTTCCGTTTTTCATCCGAATTTTTCGGAACATAGAGAATCATAGCATTTTTTGACGGGAAAATCAACCTGTCTGCCTGTAACAATAAATGGCGCTTCGGGAAATTTGTCCTAAAATTTTTATGCGGAGGAAAGCGCTTCAATGTTAGCTGTCAGTCAGAAAAAAGAGAGGGAATTTGCTTTCAGGCAAAAAGTTGTGCTATACTGGACGTTAAAGACTGGATTCTGAACAACCCCTGAACATCGGAAAGGAGTGCTTGCTGTGAGAACAGTAAAGTATGAAAGGCCGGTATACTATTACGAAACGGACCGAATGGACTGCGTGCACCATTCCAACTATATCCGCTGGTTTGAGGAAGCCCGGATCCATTTTATGCGGGTCTGCGGTATGAGCCTGGAGGGACTGGAGGCAGGAGGGATCGTAAGTCCGGTGCTTCACGCGGAGGCGGAGTATCGATCCATGGCCCGGTTTGGGGAAACGGTGGAGATCGAAACAGGGATAGAAAGCTACACAGGCACCCGGATCGCTTTTTTCTATACGGTACGGGACAAGGAAACCGGGGCCCTGCGGTGCGAAGGCAAAACCTCCCACTGCTTTTTGAACGACACCGGAAGGCCTGTTTCCCTGAAAAAGGCGAATCCCGCATACGATCTGGTAGTGCGCAGAATTTGGCAGGAGACTGAGAAGGAGAACACCAAACAAAATAAGGAAAAAGGAAAAACCGCTTCCGTATGTAAAAAAATATTTCCCATGGAGGAAATTTCGGAATACAAGTATGTGGTGATCTTTTCCCGCTACCGGGGAAAGCTGCTTTTAAGCCGCCACAAGGCCCGTGCCACCTGGGAAACCCAGGGGGGACATATCGAACCGGGAGAAACTCCGGAGCAGGCGGCCCGCCGGGAGCTGTGGGAGGAATCCGGCGCTGGGGAGTTTACCCTGGAACCGGTCTGCGGCTATTACGCGGAGGACGAAACCTCCGGCGCCGCCGGGGCGGTGTTTTTCGCCGAGATCACAGAGCTTGCGGCGCTGCCGGAAAGCGAAATGAAGGAAGTGGGCTGTTTTGACGCTCTGCCGGAGAACGTCACTTACCCCGGCATTACGCCGGCGCTTTTTGAAAAGGTGAAGGCAAAATTTTGCTGAGCCGTGTACCGAAAATCTTATAAAAAGGGCTGTGGAAAAGGGATTCCACGGCTCTTTTTGTGAACAGCCTGTAAATTTTTAGAGGGAGCAGGTTGACGGCGAAAAAAAGCGGATTAAAATAAAAAGCGGAAGCCTCTGCGGAAACCCCCAGAGGAACCTTACATGATTTTAAAACGAAAAAGGGGGAAGGCAGTATGAAACAGATGATAAAAGCGGTGAGGCCCTTTTGGAGAGCGGCGCTGCTCTGCCTTGTCCTGTTTTTGGCAGCGGCTCTGTGCAGCCTGGGTCTTCCTGCTGTGATGGGCGGGCTTGTGAATACAGGCGTTCAGCAAAGCGGCTTGACGGCAGGCCCGCCGGAAGCCATGAGCTTACAGGCAAAAACCCTTTTGCAGAGCTTTTTAACAGGAGAGCAGCAGAAAAAGCTGGAGGAAAGCTATCTCACCATTGAACCGGAAAGCAGCGAAGCCCAGCGGTTGTCGGAAAAATACCCCTATGCACAGGAGGGAACCATCTGTATCCTGCGGGAGGGACTGGAAGAACAGCAGATCCGGGAGGCAGGGGAGCTGTATGAACAAGCGGCCTATACCTTGTTGATGTATCTGCGGCAGGCGGAGCAAACCGGAGAGCTGCACACCATTTCAGAAGAGTTTTCCGCTGTGCAGACTGAAAAAAGAGAGATCGGAAAATTCCGGGAAAACTTGAAGAACCTGGACGGGCAGGAAAGCTCTTTGCCGGAGGGCGTGCTTGCCAGTATGCCGGAAGGAGCCTTGTTCCAGCTGCCGGAGGAAAGCCTTCCACCGGAAGAGGAAAGCGCTCCCGAGGCAGAGGCCGAAACCATGCTGGGTTCCCTGGAAACAAGGTTTGGGGAGGAAAGCGGCGGAGAAACCGCCGAAGCACCTTCGGAAGCGGAGCCTTCCCAGAGCCCCCGTTCCGGGAAAGTCGGCTTTGTCTTTTCCGAAACAGGCTTTTCCAAGCTGGAGCTGGAGCAGCTTTATACGGTGCTGCCGCTGCTGAACCGGGCTTCGGGAGAAAGCATGGAGCAGGCTGTTTCCGCCGGAGAGAAAGCGGCCCCCGGTTTGAGAGCGCGGGTGGGGATCTCTTTGAAGAAGCTTTTGTATCAGGAACTTCATATGGATTTGGAAGCCACACGTTCCCAGGCTCTTTGGAGCAAGGGTCTTTCCCTGCTGGGGCTTTTTCTGCTGGGAATGGTTCTTGCGGGCATTGCCGGGCTGCTTTCCTTCCGGGTGGCGGATCAGGCAGCCGGAGCGCTGTGTAAAACGGATTTTACGGAAACGTCAGGCTATGGCTCTCAGCTAAAGGAAAACTGGGCCCTTTACGCCCTGGGACTTCCCGCAATGGGCTGTGCTTCTTTTCTCTGCCTGGGGTCGCTGATCCTGGCTGTGAAAAAAGGAACCCCGGTACGGTGGGGGATCGTTCTGGGCTTTGCCGCCCTTTTGGCGGGGCTTGTGTGGGCGCTTCTGAAAGTGGCGCTGCCTCGGGCCGCAATACTGCGGCAGGGGAAAGACCTGGTTCAGAAAACCGGCAGAAGAGGATTCCTTCGGCTGTTCCGGGAAGGAATACGTGACGGAACCGAACAGCAGACGGAGGGAGATACAAAAAGAACCGTTCCGCTGTTTCGGCTGGGCGTTTCTCTGCTGCTGCCCGCCCTATTGCTTGTGATGAATGGTATCTGCCTGATTTTTGTAGGCGCAGAGGGAGAAACCCTTGTAAACGCCGCCCGGTATGCCGGGGATAGAATGGCCTTTGTACAGTACATTGTGCTGCTGGTTTTGTCCGCTTTACTGCTTGCAGGGTTCTTTGTTCTGCTGGCGTGCACGAAAAGAACGGCGGCAAGGCAGAAAAAGGCGAAAATTTTGGAGACGCAGGAATTTTCTGCCAGCTGCGAGGAAGACTAAAACAGGATTTAAAAGTGGTAAAACCCTCAGAAAAAGCTGTGATTCCAAAGAAAGGAAAGGTTTTGCAGGCGATTCCCGCCTGCAAAAGCGAAGGGTTCAGCTATGAAAACCGTAGTGATCGTAAATCCCCATGCGGGGCGGCAGGGAATTCTGCGGGAGATCGATGAGATCCAAAAGGTTTTGGAGGAAAGCGGCCGTGAAGTGGTAACTGTCAAAACAGAAAGCGCGGAACAGGCCAAGGCGGTGATCCGGGCGTCTCTGGAGGATAGGCCGGAAACCCTGATCTGCTGCGGCGGAGACGGCACCCTGAGCCAGATGGTATCCGAGGTTTTGAAGGAGAACGCTTCGGTTCCCATAGGCTATATCCCGGCAGGCTCCACCAATGACTTTGCCAATTCTCTTGGGCTGCCCAAAGAGTCGGGAAAGGCAGCCAGGCAGATCGCGGAGGGTACCTTGAAGCCTCTGGACGCAGGCCGGTTTGGAGAACGGTATTTTGTCTATGTGGCATCCTTCGGCGCGTTTACCCAGTCCTCCTATTCCACTACCCAGAGCCTGAAAAACTCTCTGGGGCATCTGGCCTATATTCTGGAAGGGATCAAGGAGCTTCCTACTCTGAAATCCTATCAGGTGAAGGTGGAAACAGCAGAGGGCAGAGAGTTTGAGGGAGAGTATATTTTCGGCTCCCTGAGCAATTCCACCTCCTTTGGGGGCATTGTAAAGCTGGATTCCGGCAAGGTGGATCTGGCCGATGGAAAATTGGAGCTTACCCTGGTGAAAATGCCCCGGAACCTTCTGGAACTGAACCGGGTTATTTTTTCTCTGATGAGCGGGAAATTTGATGAGGAAATGATCACCTTCGTGCATACAAAAGGGGCAAAATTTACCTGTGCCGAACCCATGCCATGGTCTCTTGACGGCGAGTATGCTTCCGGCGGGGAGCAGGTGGAAGCCCAGGCGCTTCCTCAGGCCATTCAGATGTATTATTGAATTATCCCAAAGGGATAACTGCGAAAAGCAGAAATAAAGACTGGGGGACCGCCGCAAAATTTTTGCGGCGGTCCCTTTTTCACAGAATGTTCATCTCTTTTTCTTGATTTTGCCATAGAGAGCGGGTAAAATGTTATTCTAGGAAATCATGAAAAAGGGGCGGAGAATATGGCATCCGAAAAAATATTGATCGTAGACGATGATACCAATATCTGCGAGCTTCTGCGGCTGTATATTGAAAAAGAGGGCTTTACGGCGTTTATCGCCAATGACGGAGAAGCGGCGCTGAAAATGTTTGACGCGGCAGAGCCGGATCTTGTGCTGCTGGATATTATGCTGCCCGGCCTGGACGGCTGGCAGGTGTGCAGGGAGATCCGTAAAAAATCCGCCTGCCCGATCATTATGCTCACCGCCAAGGGCGAGGTGTTTGACCGGGTGCTGGGGCTGGATCTGGGCGCGGACGATTATGTGGTCAAGCCTTTTGAAACCAAGGAAGTGATCGCCAGGATCAAGGCTGTGCTGCGCCGCAGCACTCAAACCGGAGAAAAGCAGAGTGAAAATAAATCGGTTTCCTATGAAAATTTGTCTATCAACCTGACAAACTATGAATTAAAGGTAAAGGGCGTGCAGATCGATACGCCGCCTAAGGAGATGGAGCTGATCTATCATCTGGCCTCCAATCCCAATCGGGTATTTACCAGAGATCAGCTTTTAGACGAGGTTTGGGGCTTTGATTATTACGGAGACAGCCGTACCGTGGACGTGCACGTAAAACGCCTGCGGGAAAAGCTGGAAGGTGTTTCTGACCAGTGGACGCTGAAAACCGTATGGGGCGTGGGCTACAAGTTTGAAGTAAAGGAATGAGCGCCCCTGCGGCTTTAACGCTTGTGCTGCTTTCGGGCTGCACAGACTTCGCACAGGGAAGCTTTCCGGGAAAGGATCTCAGGCAAAATGCAAAAAAGCATTTTTAAGCGCTATCTCAGCATTACCATGATTATTGTGCTTCTCAGTTTTATCATGCTGGGAAGTATGATGATGCTGTTTTTTTCCCAATACTGGAGAAATGAGAAAAAAGAGCTTCTCACCCAAAACGCCTCTTCTATTGCCGGACTGGCGGAAGGCTATCTGGTGCAGGAGGGAGAAACGGAATATCGGCTGCCTACCGAGGTTTTGCAGGGGTTTATTTCCAGCTTTTCCACCAGCATCGACGCGGATATTTTCATTACGGACCTGAAAGGAAATATTCTGGCGGGAAATTATCCCAACAGTAAGCTTCAGAATCCCACAAGGGTGCCGGAGCAGGCGGTAGCGCTGGCAGACAAGGGGCTGTATGAGGGAAGAAACAATTTTAACGGGTTTTATAAAGGCAGTTACTATATCATTGGCGTACCTATGCGCGCCCCGATAGATGGAACCAGCGTGGGGGCGGTATTTGCCGCTACCAGCGTGGTTACGGTGAACAGCTTTCGGGACGACTGGTTCCGCATCTTTCTGGTAGCGGCGGCAGTGGCGCTGGCAGTGGCTTTTTGCGTGGTGGGCATGTTTGCCTATCGTCTGGTAAAGCCCATGCGGCAGATGTCCGCTGCGGCAAGGAGCTTCGGTGCGGGAGATTTTTCCGTGCGGGTGCCTGTCACCAGTGAAGACGAGCTGGGCCAGCTGGCAGTTTCCTTTAACAACATGGCAAATTCCCTTTCCATTTCCGAAGGGACCCGGCGCAGCTTTATCGCCAATGTGTCCCACGAGCTGAAAACGCCTATGACCACCATCGCCGGATTTATTGACGGCATTTTAGACGGAACCATCCCCCAGGGGGAGCAGGAAAAGTACTTGCAGGTGGTTTCCAGCGAAGTAAAGCGGCTTTCCCGGCTGGTAAGATCCATGCTGGATCTTTCCCGAATCGACAACGGAGAAATGAAGCTGAATCCCAACAGCTTTAATATCACCCGGATTTTGGTGGATACGCTTTTGACCTTTGAGCAGCGCATCGATGAAAAACAGATTGAGGTTCGGGGCCTGGAAAACGCCAGGGCGCAAACGGTGTACGGCGACCAGGATCTGATCCATCAGGTGGTCTATAATCTCATTGAAAACGCCGTAAAATTTACCCAGCAGGGCGGCTATATCGCCGTGCAGATCATCGATGGAATTGACCGCACCAGCGTGGTGATAGAAAACAGCGGACAGGGCATCGCCGCGGAGGAATTGCCCCGTATTTTTGAACGCTTTTACAAAACAGACCGTTCCCGCAGCCAGGACAAAAACGGCATGGGCCTGGGTCTTTATATTGTGAAGACCATCCTGAAGCTCCACGGCGGGGATATCGGCGTAAGCTCCGTGGCAGGAGAAAACTGCCGTTTTGAATTTTACCTTCCAAAGCCCTCTGCGCCGCCTAAGCTAAAGGAGGGGCTGCCCTTGAAGCTAAAGGAGTCAAAATCCAGAGAGGCAAAGGGAAAAGACCAGAAAGAAGAAAGTGAACACGGGAAAACGGAGAAATAATCTTTTCCAGACTTCCGGTTTTCAAAAAATGTCAGAGAGTCTCAAAAAGGAAAGGGAAGAGAACCATGATTGATGAGCAGATCCACAAGCTCCCCACCGGGGAGGAAAAGCCGGAGCAGGAACCTGTTTCCGGGCAGGAGGCCATAAAAGAAAATTTACCGGTTTCCGCAGCGCCTGCCGCAGAAGTACCTCCCGTATCTCAGGAGGAAATTGTTTCATCTGAAAGTGTATCGGCAGAGACCGTTCCGGCTCATGCTGCTCCGGTAGAGGCAGCACAGGAAGACGGCTTTAGCGAAGGCCCGGCAGAACCAGTCATCGAGGTGGCAGAACAGCCGATCCCCAGCGTAGAGCAGCCGGTGGTTTCCGAGGAAATAATGCGGGAAACCGCACCGGAGAAGCCGGAGGAGATTCCCCATGAGCCAGAGGCTGTTTCGCCCAAAACAGAGGGTCAGCCGGTACAGCCGCCTGTGTTTCAGCAGAATGGAGGAATGCCTTTCCCGGGTGTGCCGCCTGTGGAGGGGGCACTTCCCTACACGCAGTATCCCCCGCAACCTGGTATTTATGGCGGATATCCCCCTGCCTATCAGCAGCCTGTGCAAGCCCCTTATGGCTATCCGGTAGCAGGAGCGGCGGCCCCCTATGGAGCTTCCCAGCCCTACGGGCAGCAGCCGGTTCCCCCACAGCCCCCGTATTATAGCTATGGGCAGCAGCCTGCCTATCCCTATTATGGGGCAGAGCCGCCCCGTCCGCCGAAAAAGAAGATGTCTGTCGGCTTAAAGGTTTTTATCTGGATCGCCTCTATTTTGGCGGCAGCGGCAATTCTGGGATTTTTCGGGTATGCGGTCTATCAGGGAGTCACTGCTGAAAAGAGATTTCCCTATGGGAATACTCCCGGTTTTCAAATGCCGCTGCCCCAGCAGCCTGATGGCGGTGAAGATGACGATATCCCCGATTTTGACGATGGTGTGATCCCGCCGGACGGCAGCGAGGCGGAATCTGACAAACCAAATGTGGATATCACTCCCAATACGGAAGGGATCACCATTCATAAAAAGCCTGAGGGCCAGGAGCTGAGCAGCCAGGAGGTTTATAAGAAAGTGGTGAAATCCACCGTAACGGTGGCCGTTACCCTGACCCGTGAAGGGCAGGAGCAGCACAGCACCGGCACCGGCATTATCGCCACCTCAGACGGTTATATCATTACCAATTCCCACGTGGTGCTCAATTCCAAAAGCAGCGTGGTGGAGGTCATCACTTCCGAAGGCGAGAAATATGATGCGGTAGTAGTAGGCGTGGATCGCACCACGGATCTGGCTATTTTGAAAACCAACGATCATGATTTCACTCCCGCGGAATTCGGGGACGCATCGGAATTGGAAATAGGAGACGCGGTGGTGGCCATCGGAAACCCCGGAGGAGAAAAATTTTCCGGCTCTATGACAGGCGGATATGTGTCCGGGCTGAACCGGGAAGTAGGCCGCTACAGTGAAAACGGCATGACTTATATTCAGACCGACGCGGCCATTAATCCCGGAAATTCCGGCGGTCCCCTGGTGAATATGTACGGTCAGGTAATCGGGATCAATTCCTCAAAGATCATTACCGACGGCTATGAGGGGATGGGCTTTGCCATTCCTGTCAGCAAGGCGCAGTCCATTATCAATGAGCTGCTTTCCGGCGGCTATGTAAAGGGACGCACCCGTCTGGGGATCACCGGCATGGAGGTCACAGACGCTATGGCGGCGCTGTACCGGATGCCCCAGGGCTTCATGATCTCCGAGATCGGCGAGGAAAGCGCCTTTACCGGAACAGAGGCCAGAGAGGGCGATATCATTACTGCCATCGACGGTGAAACTGTAACGAGCCTTTCCGATATTTCCAACCTGCTCTTGAAGTATGCCCCCGGAGACACGGTAGAGATCACGCTGTCCCGGCAGGACGGCACAGAGCTCACGGTAAAAGCCACTCTGCTGGAGGATAAAGGCGAGACGCAGAAATAAGCAGTAAAATGAAGCAGGAGCATGATTTCCCCGGAAATCATGCTCCATTTTTTGTTGTTCGCGTTAGTAATTGGGTCAGTTGCTCATGTGAGATAAAGAATTAATAGAAGAGAGAAATGTAAAAAATCTTCCGTCCCTATCCGGCTAACTGCCGGACAGGGCAGGCTTTATATGCTGGGCAGTTCTACCTTGCCTACAAAAAACAATGGATTTTGATTTCCTGTCTGCGGAGCTTTCCCCGGTATTTGCCCCGTCCTTGTTCTGGGCTATCTTGTGGTCGGTCCGTTCCCCGGAATTGTTGCCCTTGAAACCGCGTCAGCCATTATTCATCCGATATAAACTGCCATAAGAAATCCAGCAGCCTTTCTTTTGAAAGCGGTTCGCTATGTCCGGGAACTGCGATTTCAAAATCAAGCTCTGTTAGTGCAAGGTATAATTCCTGTGTTTTCCCTAAATCGCGTTTTCCTTTTTGATACAAATCATCGCCATAAATATCTCCGATAAACAAAATCTTTTCCTCTGGTACATATACAACAATAGAATCGTCACTATGCGCCGAAGGAAGATGGAGGCATTGGCAGGTAATCCCACCGCAATCTATACTCATTTCATTTTGGATTTCCTGCGAGGCAGGCATTACCTGAATACTGGTGACATCTTCATATTCCGCCCGCATACACGTATCAGCAAAAGGAATGTCAATACCCAGCCGCAAACGGTCTTTCATTGCGGCATCGCTCCACTCCCATAAGGACATTTCCTTTAATCTGCGGTTTGTGTTGACATGGGCAAAGCTCTTCTGCTTCAGGGCGTGAATCCCAAAAGTATGATCCCAATGCCAATGTGTAATGATGCACATTTCCGGTATCTGTAATTGATGTTTTTCCAATAAATTTTGATATGCCTCGTAATGCGCCTTGGAATTTCCGGCATCAACCATCACTGCCCGTTTATCGCCTAAAATATAGCCTAATACCGGACGGTCGGTTTTCTGTTCCGGCTCAGTATAATAAATATGCGGCGCCAACTTTACTAACTGCATAATTCTCTCCTTTCTCACTCCAATTTTTTACCCGGCTTTCAAGCATTATATCATAGACGGATTCCCTTGTATAGTTCCCTTACTGATCAAGCCCGGGTACAGTTCCGGACTGTCAAACTCCGCATCCGTCATGGCGCACAGCTTATGCAGTGTGTTGTCGGTCAGTTCCAACAGCTCCGTTTCCTCTGGTAAGAGATAGCCGTGCATCTCAGTCAGGTTTTCGAATTGTATCGGCGAATTTCAAATTCCGTCCCGATTCCTGCTGTGCTTTTTACGAAAATACTCCATCCGTGGCGCTCAATGATGGCTTTTACTACAGCAAGCTCCAGCCCTGCACCACCTGTTTTCCGCGCTCGGGATTTACCCGCTCGGTAAAAGGACTCAAAAATATGAGACAGATCTTCTCCTGGGATTCCAATTCCAGTATCACGGACACAGATCGTTCCTAAATTATCGGTATAACTTGAAATGACCTGTACCGTACTGCCCTCCCGTCTATACTTTACAGCGTTTTCAGCAAGGTTGAAAACGGCTCGGTACAATAAGCCCCTCATTCCCTGTTACAGTAGGGTATATCTCACAGTCTGCTTTTTACATACAACAGCACTGAGTGCATCCGCTGACTGCCGACAAGGTACTTTCACAGATTACTTTACTGTAAATCCTGGCGATCTATCTCTTGTTTTCGCTTTCCTGCTTCTTTACCATACATGAGCATTAGAACGGAATTTAGTTGTTATTTGTTAGCTATTAGTCATTAGAGAAGAAATCGTGCTAAATTCCAGTTTATCTCGCCGGCCTTCATTTTCCGCTGTTATCCTGAACAGAAGAGGCAAAGCCTCTTCTCAGTGAAGGATCTCGATTATATCCCCCCTAACAGTATCGAAAGGCCTTTTTATGCGCCGGTTTGTTCTAGTCGAGATTCTATCTTAGCCAGCGACTAAAAAAGCCCTTTGCCCGTCAGTCTCTGCAAATCGAGATCCTTCACCAGGAAGATGCGCAGCATCTTCTGTTCAGAGATGACAGTGAGTAGTGATCGATAAATCATAATTTGCAGATACTTTTTGGCATCTCCATGATGAAGGAAAACTCTGCTCTCCGAGCAGATCACGCTGTCACAGCAAAGCCGTGACTGAAGGGTTAAAAGTAGTAACAAAACCCCACCGCCATGCTATCGCATACCTCCGCAGACTGCGCACTAGTTTTTCCTATTCAGCAAGACTTTGTATCAGTTTATGAAAATGAAGCTCCCGTTTCAGCGTAAGTTCCTTCATAATACCGGATATTGAAGTTCTGATAAAAGCATGTTACAATAATATCAGTTTTTTCGATATAAGGGGCGTTATCACATGGAATTTCGGAAAATGCGAAGAATAGAACAGGCTCTTCCCAGAGAGGAGTGTCTGGCTATTCTGAGGCACAGCACCGCCGGGGTACTGGCGGTATTGGGGGAAGGCGCCTATCCCTATGCGGTTCCACTGAGCTTTGTATATCAGGAGGATAAACTCTATTTTCATTGCGCAAGGGCAGGACATAAACTGGATGCTTTGCGGAGCAGCTCCAGGGTATCCTTTTGTATAATTGATCAGGATCAACCTGTGCCGGAGGAATACACTACCTATTACCGCAGTGTGATCGTTTTCGGACAAGCGGAAATAATCAGCGATCCGGAGGAACAGAAAACAGCTTTACTGCTGCTGGCAGAAAAATACTGCCCGGAAGACAGCCCGGCCCATAGGGAGGAAAAATCCACCGGTACAGACAGCTATACCGCTGTGATCCGACTGACCGTGGAGCATATCACAGGAAAAGAAGGTACAGCCCTGGCCGCACAGCGCAAAGGGGTAAAGAAAACATAAGCTTAACGTAATGGTAAATCCAGCCATTTCTTCCGGTTTTTCTTTTAAAAGAAGCAACATAACAAAAAAGCCTATCCGTTTGGATAGGCTTTCTATTTGGGATTGTACCCTAAAAACTGAATAAAGGAAGAAGCGAGGTAGAAAAGGGTGGGTGGGGAAAGACCAAAGCAAAGAAGGCAATGGTCAAGCCCTCGGCCTATTAGTACTGCCAAGCTGAACATGTTACCATGCTTACACACGCAGCCTATCAACCTTGTAGTCTACAAGGGGCCTTACTAGCTTGCGCTATGGGATATCTAATCTTGGAGGCGGCTTCACGCTTAGATGCTTTCAGCGTTTATCCGTTCCACACATAGCTGCCCAGCCGTGCCATTGGCATGACAACTGGTGCGCCAGAGGTGTGTCCATCCCGGTCCTCTCGTACTAAGGACAGCTCTCCTCAAATATCCTGCGCCCACGACAGATAGGGACCGAACTGTCTCACGACGTTCTGAACCCAGCTCGCGTACCACTTTAATCGGCGAACAGCCGAACCCTTGGGACCGAATACAGCCCCAGGATGTGATGAGCCGACATCGAGGTGCCAAACCTCCCCGTCGA
>CAMVYG010000040.1 GCA_947171615.1 uncultured Clostridia bacterium | reverse complement strand
AGATTTGGATGATCTGGCAGAAAAAGCTGGTGGCTATGTGATTCCGCCTTGGGAATTGGAAAGCAATCCAGAAGGAGAAAAAGCGTTTACCATTATGCGTCAATATTCTTTGAAGCATAACATTTGTATGTCAAAGTTTACGAAAGAAGATTATCGTAAAATGGGAATTAAGCCTCCGGAAGAATTGGACTCATAATTAGGAGATAGGAAAGATAAAAAAGATACCGGCAAGCAATGAAAAAGTAGAAATAGAAGATTTAGATGATCTGGCAGAAAGAGCCGGAGGCTATGTGATTCCGCCTTGGGAATTGGAAAAGGATCCTGAGTGGGAAAGAGATTTTGCCAAACTAAGGGATTATTCTATTGAGCATAAGATTCCTATGTCTCGTTTCACAAAAGAAAATTATATTAAATTAGGAATCGAGCCCCCCAAAACGTTATTTTCGGATTAAAAGCAAGAAATGTCCCAGCTCCCCAGCCGTATGCCGGAAAGGCATACGGCTGGCTTCTTAGTTAGGCAAAGAGAGCATTTCAAAGTACGGCCAACGGCTGGATAAGGCGGCATAAACTTTTGTCTTTTTCTAATAACTAACCGCCGGCAACTGACAGGGCCTGCTGTTCTAAAAAGAACAGCAGGCCCTGTTTCATTTCAAAAAAGCTCAGCGTCTGTCATGGTCTCTTCTGGGGCGGCGGTCACGGTCTCCCCGGTCGCGGCGGGGGCCGCGATCCTCGGAGATATCGTTTTCCGGCACAGCGCCGTCCAAATCGATCAAAGCGTCCCGGCGGCTGAGGTTCAGCCTGCCCTTATCATCGATCTCCAGCACCTTGACCTTAACCACGTCTCCCACGTTTACCACGTCGGTCACATGCTCTGTGCGCTTGATATCCAGACGGGAAACATGTACCAGGCCCTCCTTGCCGGGGGCGATCTCAACAAACGCGCCGAAGTCCATAATACGGGTAACTCTGCCGTTATAGTAGGAACCGGGCTCCGGATCGTTGACAATGGTGTCGATAATGTCAAGGGCTCTCTGGCACTTCTCCAGATCCAGGCCGGAAATATATACATGGCCGTCCTCTTCCACATCCATGGTGATTTCGCACTCGGCGCAGATCTTCTGAATGACCTTGCCGCCGCTGCCGATGACCTCCCGGATCTTATCCACCGGGATCTGGGTGGAAAGCATCTTGGGGGCGTACTTGGAAAGCTCGGGACGCACCTCGGGGATAGCCTTGAGAATGATCTCGTCAATAATGTAATTTCTGGCCTTATGGGTCTTTTCCAAAGCCTCTTTTACCATTTCGGGGGTCAGGCCGGAGATCTTCAGATCCATCTGAATGGCGGTGATGCCTTTTTTGGTGCCGCCCACCTTAAAGTCCATATCGCCGAAGAAATCTTCAATGCCCTGGATATCCACCATGGTCATCCAGCGGTCTCCCTCGGTGATCAGGCCGCAGGAAATACCGGCAACAGGAGCCTTGATGGGTACGCCGGCGTCCATCAGCGCCAGAGTAGAGCCGCAGATAGAGGCCTGGGAGGTGGAACCGTTGGAGGAAAGCACCTCGGACACCAGACGAATGGTGTAGGGGAATTCCTCAATGGCGGGAACTACAGGCACCAGGGCCCGCTCCGCCAAAGCGCCATGGCCGATCTCCCGGCGTCCGGGGCCCCGGCTGGGCCGGGTCTCACCTACGGAGTAGGAGGGGAAATTGTAATGGTGGATATAGCGCTTGCTTTCTTCCTCGTCGATGCCGTCCAGCAGCTGGTTATCCCGGATAGAGCCCAGGGTAGCCACAGTGAGCACCTGGGTCTGTCCTCTGGTAAACATGCCGGAACCGTGTACCCGGGGCAGCAGGGCAACTTCTGCCGCCAGGGGACGCATATCGTCCATGCCACGGCCGTCTACACGCTTCTGCTCGTCCAGAAGCCAGCGGCGCACCATATATTTCTGGGTGAGATACATGCACTCTTCGATCTTTGCTTCCTGTTCAGGATAAAGGGGATCAAATTTCTCGTGAACCTTTTCATAAACGGGCTTCAGGCGCTCGTCCCGCACGTTCTTGTCATCGGTATCCAGCGCGGCGCGGACGTCGTCCTCCGCGAAGGCTTTAATGGCCTCAAACATTTCCTCCTCCGGCTTATTGGAGGGGTACGTGAACTTATCTTTACCGATCTCTGCCTGAATGCCTCTGATAAACTCAATGATCTTCTGGTTGGCCTCGTGACCTGCCATAATGCCGTTGTACATATCCTCATCGGAAACCTCGTTGGCGCCGGCCTCAATCATGGCAATGCGCTCGGAGGTAGAAGCAACGGTAACGGCCATCTGAGAAACCTTCCGCTGCTCGGCGGTGGGATTGATGACAAACTCGCCATCGATCAGGCCCACGGAAACGCCGGAGATCGGCCCGTTCCAGGGAATATCGGAAATGCTCAGGGCAATGGAAGTACCCACCAAAGCGGCAATTTCCGGGGAACAGTCGGGATCAACAGACATCACCGTGCAGACGATGGAAACATCGTTGCGCATATCCTTGGGGAACAGGGGACGAATGGGGCGGTCGATCATACGGCAGACCAAAATCGCCTTTTCGCTGGGTCTGCCCTCCCGCTTCAAAAAGGAGCCGGGAATCTTTCCTACAGAGTACAGCTTTTCCTCAAAATCCACGGAAAGCGGGAAGAAATCGATCCCATCTCTGGGTTTTGCGGAAGCGGTTGCCGCCACATGCACTACTGTTTCTCCGTAACGTACCAGGCACTCCCCATTGGCCAGCTGGCCCATTTTCCCGGTTTCTACCACAAGAGGGCGTCCGGCAAATTCTGTTTCATACACTTTGAAATTCTCAAACATACTTTTTGCACTTTCCTTTCCTTTGTGAGTAAGGCCTCCCAAATTTTCCCAACCGCGGAGGCATTTCTTCCAAAACCCGGTATAAAAGAACAAAAGGCTGTGCCGCCGGCCAGACGGCCTGCAACCACAGCCTGTGTTTCCTCATATTACTTACGCAGACCCAGCTCCGCGACAATGGCACGATAACGCTCAATATCGATCTTGGTGAGGTAATTCAGAAGGCTTCTTCTCTGGCCTACCATCTTGAGCAGACCACGGCGGGAATGATGATCCTTCTTGTTCTCACGCAGATGCTCGGTGAGGTCGTTGATCCGCTTGGTCAAAACGGCGATCTGTACCTCAGGGGAGCCTGTGTCTCCCTCGTGGCGGGCATACTTTTGAATGATCTCGGTCTTTTCTGCTTTTGTCATGATTTTCACCTTTCTGCGGCCCTTGCCGCTCTGTTATTCACCCAAGACGATCCTTTGGATCGTCTATCCACAGGCCAAGGTTGGTGTTTCCATGGTCCGAGGATAGGGCAGCTTGTTTATTTTACCACAGTTTTCCGGCGTTGTAAAGCATTTTCCCGGGTTTTTATTTTTTCCGGGATTTTAAAAAATTTTCCGGTTCGGTAAGTGTTTTTCCGCCTTCGGTTGTATAATAGGCAAACCGTGGCTGCGAAAAGCTGTGCCTTTGGCGTTCGTTTTTATGGATCATTTCAAAGGGGGATTTTTCATGTCAAAAAAAGGAATTCTTTTAACCGTTCTCAGCTGCGCCCTGGCCGCGGCCATTCTGACAATGGCGGCTGTTCTTTTTTTCCGCTCCCCTGTTTTGGCCGCCCAACCGGAAGAAGAACTTTCGCCTGTCTCTGTCAGTTCAAAGGAGGAAAGCTCTCTGCCGGAAATCGTTACGGAAATTTTCGGGTACCCCGTTCTTTATTCTATGGAAAATTTGATCAAAGAATCCTCTCTGGTGGTGCTGGGAAAGGTTTCTGCCGTTTCTGAGCCTTTCTTAATTCGGGGCGTAGGGGATACCGCCTATCCGGCAGTCCACATGGATTATACCATCACTATTGAAGAAACTCTGCGGGGAGAAGCCGCCGCAGAGGAAATAACCGTGCGCATGTTGGGAGACAGGACTGATCCTTCCATTATCTATCATGACTTTGCCTCCCTGAAGGAAGGGGAAGAATATCTGCTGTTCCTCTGGAAGCCCAACTGCGGCGGCTCCTTTACCACGAAGGGAGACTACTACTATATCACCGGAGAAACCGAAGGGGTCTATGAGCCCGCCCAAGCGGAAGCCGCTTCGTCCACTTCTTCCGCAGACAGACTTTTTATCAGCCAATTTGCCCTGGATTCCCAGCCGGAGATCATGGCTGCAAAAACAGCGGCAAAGGCCCGGCAGGAGGAGCTGGAGCATGGCATGCTTTTCCTCGACGATCTTCGGGAAGAGCTGAAGGCCGCCGAAACGGAATATCCTACAGAGCAGGTGGATCACCGGGCGATGGCAGAAGAGGCTTATCGGGCCAATGTGAAAAGCGGCATGATCACCCAGGAGGAATGCGACCGCTACATCAAAGAGCTGGACGAATACGCCGAGATCGTAACGGAATAGAGAACGGCTGAAAATAAACTGGCCGGGTCACTTCCTAACGGAAGCGGCCCGACCTTTGTTTTTTAATCTTGTTCCGAAAAGGGATGCTGTTCTGTAATTTCTCCGGCCTGTACGGCGTTTTTCCGAATTTCCAACTTCAATTCCTCCAGGGAATCGAATTTTCGCTCCGGGCGGATAAACTGAAGCAGAGAAAGCCGCAGGCGCTTCCCGTACAGATCCCCGGAAAACGCCGGGATCCATGTTTCTGCCAGCACCTTGTCCGAGCCTACGGTGGGTTTCACCCCAATATTGGTCACGCCGGTATACCAGGTGCTTTCTATCTGGATCCGGGAGGCATACACGCCAAAGGGAGGAAGGGCAAAGCCCTGGGGCATAGCCTGATTTACCGTGGGGAAGCCCAGCCTGGTGCCGATATGGTTTCCGTGGATCACCTCTCCTGAAAACCCGAAGGGCCTTCCCAGCAGTCGGTTTGCCAGGGGGATATCCCCCGCTTTTACCGCTGCCCGAATTCTGGTAGAGCTGATTTTTTCCGCTCCGTCCAGTACGGGAGGAAGTACGCAAAGCTCTATTCCGGCTTCCTGGCAGAGCCTTTGTAAAAGCTCCACATTGCCCGCCGCGCCTTTTCCGAAGCGGAAGTCCTCTCCGCAGCACAGCTGGGCAGCCTTGCACCGTTTTACAAGGGTTTCCCAAAAAAATTCCTCAGCCGGGATATCCCGTACCTGGGAAAAGCACAGGGAATAAAGACGCTTTACGCCCTGCTGTTCCAGAAGACTTTCCTTGTCCTCCTGGGTGAGCACAGCCGGGCCGCCGGAAGGGCTTCCGGCAAAGGTGAGCACTCCGGCGCAGGATTCAAAGGGGGACGCAAGCGCTGCCCGGATCACTGCCATATGGCCCCGATGCAGGCCGTCAAAGGCGCCCAGCGCCAGAGAATAGGGAACGGCTTCCCGGATTTTTTCTATACTTGTGATGGTAACCATTCCCACATTCTCCTTTCCCACAGGGTGTTGGATGTTAGATGCTGGACGCTGAATAGACAACCGCTATGCGGTTGTCTTGGGAGAAAGCCTGAATCGCGAAGCGATTCTCTTTTCTCACTTTGCTCGAAAAGCATCGGCTTTCTCAAATTAGATATTACGTTAGGGCAAGGAATTGTGATAACTTACAGGTCATCGCATACCATTCTGTAGGGCCCGTTCTTACCTGCCGGTTCGGGTCATGCTTGCCGGTGGCAAGCGTCTATGACCGTTCTTTATTTCATTACGGTCGGCGCATGACAAGTGCCACCGGCACTTTGCGCCCGAGTCGACAGACGAGAACGGTGCTGGGCATGCCCCACTGGGGCATAGCACCATCCTTGGCGGGCCGTAAATTCTCTGCAGAGATAACGGACCGTCCGGAGGCCGGTCCCTACATTCAGCTGAGTGCTAACCTATAGATTAACGATCACTACTCACTGTCATTCTGAACCGAAGGTGAAGGATCTCGGTTTTTGCTTAGTTAGCGGGTACAAGGCTTTTTTTGCGCCAGTTTTTTCTAATCGAGATTCTTCGGCGTTTTCACGCCTCAGAATGACAATAAGTGCAGTGAAAAAGTATAGGTTAGCATTCCCTGTTTCCTGTCATTCCGAGCAAAGCGAGGAATCTCAAATAGCAGAAACCGGCGGGTAAGCAGATGATTGCTCCACAAGCATCTGACCTTACTCTAACAACTAACGGCTAACAACTAATTACTAATGCCCAGCATCCAGTTTCTAAAATCTAATATCAGCAAAACAATTTCAAAAAACGCAGCTCCCCCTGCTGGGGGGCCGCCCTTGCCAGCCCCAGAAAGCTCCCGCTTGCTTCATAAACGCACAGCCGCGTTTCCTCGGTAAGCGCAATACGGGGCAGCTTCAGGCGGTCAAAAGAGAGAGAACCGCCGTTGCGGAACCGGGCCGCCTGAGCGGGGCTTACAGTTACGGCGGGATATTCTGCAAAAAGGCTTTCTGTAGAGCGCAGGGCGTTTCCCAGACTGCCGTTTTCCGCCCGCTCTTTCAATTCCTCCAGAGAAATAGCCTCCGCCTCTGAAAAGCCACAGGCGCGGGTGCGCCGCAGGGCGGTCATTGTACCGCAGGAGCCTGCCGCCCTGGCAATATCCTCAATGAGTACCCGGATATAGGTGCCCTTGGAGCAGGCTGCCAGTAATACACCCTCCCGTCGCTCCTCGTCATATTCCAAAAGCTCCAGACGGCTAATGGTGATCCTCCGGGGTTTCCGCTCCACCTCGATACCCTTGCGGGCCAGTTGGTAAAGCCGCTTTCCGCCGATGGAAACGGCGGAATACATGGGGGGGATCTGATTGATCCCGCCTAAAAATCCCTCCATGGCAAGCTTCAATTTTTCTTCGGAAACCGGGGTATTGTCCGTTTCCACTACTGTTCCCGTCACGTCGCCGGTGTCCCGGCGCTCTCCCAGGCGAAAGCCTGCCCGGTACTCCTTGTTCGTATCCGGCAGGAGGTCTGCCGCCTTGGCCGCTTTACCCAGCAGCAGAGGAAGCACCCCGGTGGCCATAGGGTCCAGGGTGCCGGTATGTCCTATTTTCTTTTCATGGGTCAGCCCCCGCATCACCGCCACCGCGTCAAAGGAGGTGAAGTCCGGCGGCTTATCCAGGATGATTACACCGTTCATAGCAACCGCTTTCCTTTTTAGAATTTTGCCGTGAGGGAAGTTTATTTTAGATTGGCGTAACCGCAATAAAATGAGAAATTAGCAATGAAGGCGGCCTTACTGACGCAAGGCAAAAAAGAAAAGAACGCCTCAGAATAACAGGAAAAAGTCTTTTCTAACAACTAATTACTCACAACTAACAACTCTTCCTCGCAGGCCGCTTTCATTTTGTCCGCCACTTCGTCTATGGATGTTTCGGAAAAGGAACAGCCCGCCGCTCCGGTATGGCCGCCGCCGCCGAATTTTGCGCACAGCGCCGCGGCATCTGCCGGGGGATTGGCCCGAACAGAGGCCTTGATCTCGCCGTTTTCTTTTTCCTTTACGGTAATGCCGAGAAGCACGCCCGCGATCTGCCGGGGCAGGGCGGCGATCCCGTCCAGATCGCTGTCCTTTGTTCCGGTTTTTTCTAAAATGGAACGGGGCACCCGGATCAAAGCCCCCTTACCCCCGCAAAAGAATTCCAGGGTGTTCAGGGCAAAACGCTCCGCTTCCAGCTGGGCGCGGGTCTTGCTTTCCCACATGATCCGGTTGATTTCCGCCGCGTTTGCTCCCGCTTCTATGGCTTCTGCCGCAATGCGGTAGGAGCGGGGAGTGGCGTTGCGGTAGCGCAGGCAGCCGGTATCTGTGGAAATGCCGGTGTAAACGCAGTCCGCCATGGCGGAGTCCGGCTTTATGCCCAGCTCCTTGAAAAGCAGCCAGATCATTTCCGTGGTAGCGCCGCTTTCCGGCTCCACCCAGCGGCGCTCCGCAAAGGGCTTATGAGTGCCGTGATGATCAATGGCGAGCTCTATTTTTGCTTCGTATTCCTCCCGCAAAGAGCCCAGCAAGGCAATGCCCGCCACATCTACCGTCATCACATGCTCCGGGGAAAAGCCGCCCAGGGGAATTCCCTGAAATAAATACGCGAATTTTTCCGGAACTTCGTCTGCGCAGCGGAAATCCACCTGCTTCCCCAGGGACACAAGCCCCCGCATCAGAGCACAGGCAGAGCCCAGAGTATCGCCGTCCGGGGAAGCGTGGCTGAGAATCAAAATATGATCCCAGCTTTTCAGTAAAGCCGCCGTTTCTACGCAGTTCATCATACCGTATCTTCTCCTTCGGAGGACTCTGCTTCCTCACCGGGCAGATCCAGATCGTTCAGCAGGCGGGAAATGTGGGCGCCGTATTCAATGGAATCGGTGGCCTTAAAGATCATTTCCGGCACATGGCGCAGGGAAAGCCGTCTCCCCAGCTCATGGCGGATATAGCCCGCCGCCGATTTCAAGCCCTTTACTGCCGTTTTGGTCTGCTCCATTCCCTCCATGGTGCTGACATAAACCGTGCAGTAGGAAAGGTCGTTTGTAACCTCCACCCGCACGATACTCAAAAAGCAGTCCTTCACCCGGGGATCCTTCACTTCCCGCAGAATGGCGGAAAGCTCCCGCTTTACATCTTCCGTTACCCGGTCAATTTTATAGCTAGGCATGTTCTTCTCCTTTCCGTCGAAAAACAGTTTTTAGCTTTTGATCTTTGTTGTTTTGACCGCTGTCTAACGACTAACAGCTAACAACTAATCTCTGTATTCTTCCATCTCATAGGCTTCCAAAATATCGCCCTGTTTAATATCGGAGAATTTTTCCAAAGTAATGCCGCAGTCGTAGCCGTCTGCAACCTCCCGCACATCGTCCTTAAAGCGGCGCAGGGAAGCGATCTTATCGTCCGCTACAATGATGCCGTCCCGCACCACCCGCACCAGGGCATTTCGGGTAATTTTGCCGGAAGTTACATGGCCGCCGATGACAATGCCCACGTTGGAGATCTTATAGGTCTCCCGGCACTCGGCCTTGCCCAGGGCAATTTCTCTGTACTTGGGAGCCAGCATACCCTTCATGGCAGACTCGATCTCTTCGATGCAGTCGTAGATAATGCGGTACAGCCGCAGATCCACGCCGTCGCGCTTGGCGTTTTCCTCCGCCACAGGGTCGGGCCGCACATTGAAGCCCACCACAATGGCATTGGAGGCGTTGGCCAGCATAACATCGCTTTCATTGATAGCGCCTACCGCGCCATGAATAATATTGACACGAACTTCCTCGTTGGTCAGCTTTTCCAGGGACTGGCGCACCGCCTCTACAGAGCCCTGCACATCGCCCTTGACGATGATCTTCAGCTCCTTCATGTCCCCTTCCTTCATCTGGTCGAACAGGTTATCCAAAGTTACCTTAGTCTGAGACCGGAAGACCTCTTCCTTCTGCTCGGTGATCCGCTGCTCTACCAGCTCTCTGGCCAGGCGCTCATCGGAAACGGCGTTAAAGATATCGCCGCCTACAGGCACATCGCCCAGGCCCGTGATCTCTACCGGCACGGAGGGGCCTGCCTCTGTAACCTTTTTGCCCTTATCGTCCATCATGGAGCGCACCCGGCCCACGGTAGTACCGGCTACAATAATGTCTCCCGCGTGGAGAGTACCGTTTTGCACCAGCACAGTAGCAATGGGGCCCATGCCCTTATCCAGGCGGGCTTCCACTACCGTACCCTTTCCGGCACGCTCGGGGTTGGCCTTCAGCTCCATCATATCAGCCGTGAGGATGATCATTTCCAGCAGATCGTTGATGCCTTCCTTGGTATGGGCGGAAACGGGAATACAGGGAGTTTCTCCGCCCCAATCCTCCGGCACCAGACCGTGCTCGGTGAGCTGCTCCTTTACCCGCTCGGGATTTGCAGTCATTTTATCCATCTTATTGATCGCAACGATGATGGAAACCCCTGCCGCCTTGGCGTGGTTGATGGCCTCCACCGTCTGGGGCATAATGCCATCGTCCGCAGCCACTACCAGCACGGCGATATCCGTGACCTGGGCGCCTCTGGCACGCATGGTGGTAAACGCGGCGTGGCCGGGGGTATCCAGGAATGTTACGTCCCGGTCGCCCACCTTTACCCGGTAAGCGCCGATATGCTGAGTGATGCCGCCTGCTTCTCCTTCGGTCACATTGGCATGGCGGATCACATCGAGGATGGAGGTCTTGCCGTGGTCTACATGGCCCATAACCACCACAACAGGCGCTCTGGGCACCAGGTTGGTCTCATCGTCCTCGCTGTCGTCAATGATCCGCTCCTCAATGGTAACCACCACTTCTTTTTCCACTCTGGCGTGGAATTCGTCGGCTACCAGCACAGCGGTATCAAAATCAATGGTATCGTTGATTGTGGCAAACACGCCCAGGGCCATCAGCTTCTTGATGACCTCAGGAGCTGTTACCTTCAGGCGCAGGGCGAATTCGCCCACGGTGATCTCTTCCGGCACCTCAATGGTGATATGCTTCGCCTTGCGCTCCTGGGCGATACGCCGCAATCTTTCGGCCTCCGTCTCCCGCTTGCCCCGGCGCTGTTGGCCCCGACGCTGCTGGTTCCGGCTCATGAACTTCTGCTTTGTCACCACATTGTCCGTTTTTACCTTCTGGTCGGCCAGGCGGTCGTACTTTTCATTGTACCGGTCAATATTCACATTGGAGGAACGGGTATCGATCACTCTGCGCACCGGCTGGGTATGCTCCACCACCGGGGCAGGCTCTGCCTTTTCCTGAGACTTTGGCTTTGCAGGGGGAGTGGTCTCTTTGGAAACCGCCTTTTCCTCCTTCTTTGCCGCAGGGGCTTTTTTCTCCGCCGGGATCTTTTTCTCTGCGGGAGCAGCCTGTTCCGGGGCAGACTCCGGTTCCTGTTCCACTGTGATCTCCGGCTTCTGCTCCCGCTCTGCGAAATAGGCGTCCAGCGTTTCCAGATTTCGTTTCTGGGTAAAGGTTTCAAACACTACGTCCAATTCCTCTTCCGTCAGAACGGTCATGTACTTTTTCGGCTCTTCAAAATATTCCGCCAGAGCGTCTATCACCTCTTTGTTGGGAATATCCAGATCCTTCGCAACTTCCCGTACTCTGTATTTAATCATCATAGGATCGTTCCTCCTTCTCTTGTGGCTCTTGTTCCATCGCGTTTTGCAGCGCCTGGGCAAGGCCCTGCTCTGTTACCGCCAATACGCCGGCTCGCTTCATACCACAGGCATGGCCTGTTTCTTCCATATCGGATCCCAGCCGGAAAACCGGTATGCCTGCCCGATTTCCCTCATAACATAAATTTTTGAAGGTTTTTTCTGAGATATCCTTTGCCGCCAACAGCAACAGGGCCTTTCCGCTTCTGGCTGCCGCTGCAGCGGCCTCAAAGCCCAGCTCCAGCTTTCCGGCACGCCGGGCCAGTCCCAAAAGGGACAGCGCTTTATGTTCCATCGCGGGTGATCTCCTCCTCCATCTGCGTATAAACCTCATCGGAGATCTTACAGGAAAAGGCTCTTTCCAGCCGCCTGGCCTTCCGAGCCGCCCGCAAACATTCCGGGTTTCTGCACAGATACGCCCCTCTGCCCGGCTTTTTTCCGGTAAGATCCAGAGAGATCTCAGGAGGCAGGGGATTTCCGGCCTCATCCTGCTTTTCCGGGGCTTTTACCACCCGCACCAGCTCTTTCTTCGGCTTCATTTCGCCGCAGCCAGTACACATTCGCAGCGGTATTTTTTTGGGGCGCATGCAGATCCCTCCTTTTTGCCTGCCGCTTCAAAAATCTGCCGCGGCTTTTTTAACACAGTACTGCGCAGGTGTTACACATACAATACTTTATGGGGTATTTCCTTATTCCTCTCCGAAAAAGCCGCTTTCCGGCTTGATGTCTATTTTCCAGCCCGTCAGCCTTGCGGCGAGCCTTGCGTTTTGTCCCTTGTTGCCGATGGCCAGGGAAAGCTGATTATCCGGCACTGTAACCTTGCAGGAGCGGGAACCGTCCTCGGCTACCTCCACGGAAAGCACATTGGCGGGAGAAAGCGCTGCGGCAATAAAGGCGCCGGGATCTTCGCTGTACTCGATAATGTCTATTTTTTCGCCGCCCAGCTCATCGACAATTTCGGAAACTCTGGCGCCTCTGGCGCCGATGCAGGCGCCTACTGCGTCCACATCCGGGTTGTGGCTGAGCACCGCCAGCTTTGTGCGGGAACCGGCCTCCCGGGATACCGCCTTAATTTCCACAGTGCCGTCATAGATCTCCGGCACCTCTGTTTCAAACATGCGCTTTACAAGATCCGGATGGGTGCGGGAAATAATGGCCTTGGGGCCCTTTTCCGTTTCCCGGACGTCCACTACATAAACCTTTATGTAGTCGCCCTCGCGCACAGTTTCTTCTCCGATCTGCTCATTTTTCGGCAGCACGGCTTCCGCCTTGCCGATCCGCAGGGTGATGGCCCCTGTCTTCAGGTCCACCCGCTCTACCAGGCCGCTGACCAGCTCCTGATGTTTGCTCTGGAATTCCTGCATCATCTGGCCCCGCTCGCTGTCACGGATGCCCTGGCGGATAATGTTTCTGGCGGTCTGAGCCGCCACCCGGCCGAACTGCTTGGTGTCCAGCTTCAGCCTGACAAAGCCGCCCACCTCGGCAGCGGCGTTATCTTCCTTCGCCTTATCCAGCAGGATCTCCCGGTTGGGGTTTTCCACCTCTTCCACGATCTCCTTTTTCAAAAAGACGTCAAACTTTCCTGCGGCGGGATCGATCTCGATCTCCACGTCCTCGTTGCCGTAATTGTTCTTGCAGGCAGTGGAAATGGCCTTTTTGATTTTATCCAGCATGAATTCCGCCGGAATTCCCTTTTCCTTTTCCAAGAGCTCCAGTGCCAGAAACAGCTCTTCATTTCCCTGCTTTTCCGGTTCCTTCTTTCTTGCCATGGTATGCTTCTCTCCTTTTCTCCGGTTTTAACTTGATCGGTCTCTTATAAATCTTCTATTACATTCACTGCGGAGCATTCCTTTTTTTCCAGGGTGACGCTGGTTTCTTCGTCCAGCTGAAGCTCAAATTCCCCTGTGGGCTCGGCCCGAAGCAAAACACCTTCCAGCATTCTGCCGCCGTTTTCCAGCGGGCGAATCAACTTTACCCGAAGGGGCTTTCCCAGATAGGCCTGGAAGTGCTCCGGCCGGGTCAGCTTTCTTTCCCAGCCCGGAGAAAAGATCTCCAGCATATATTCCTGGGGAATGGGATCTTCCCGATCCAGCACGGGATTGATGGCGTGGGTCATATCCACGCAGTCGTCAATGGATACGCCGCCTTCCTTGTCGATGAAGATGCGGAGATACCAGTCCGCCCCTTCCTTGACAAACTGCACGTCCCAGATAGACAGCCCCAGCTCCTCTGCCAGAGGCTCTGCCATATCCCACACCCGCTGCGCCGTGCTTTTCTTTTTGCTGTCCGGGGTCAAGCTCATCCCTTCCTTTCCTGATAAGTAAACAAAAGAGCGGGTCGCCCCACTCTTTCATCATCACCTTATTACCATCAGTGATTATAGCACCGCATACTTGGAAAATCAAGGGTTTTTCTGCATTTCCTTTGATTTTTCCACGAAGCGCAAGCTCCGTGCTTCGTATAAAGACGGGCTTTTTATCGGTTACAGGCCCGAACCCCTTTAAGACTCCAGCTGCCGGGAAAGGAACATGGCGGCGGCTTTCAGGCTTTCCACCGCTTCACTGCTGACTCTGGCCGGGGATTTTTCCCCCTTCAGCAGCACCACCGCGCCCATGGCGTCTCCCACGGAAACCACCGGAAATACGGCCAGCGCAGCGGCAGGGGGATCCTTACACACCAATACCGTGTTTTCCCCGGAGGTCATAAAATTCCGGCGGCTCTGGATCAGCTCGTCCAGCTGGGGCGCCAGCGGCTTATGCAGCAGCTCCTTTTTCGCAGGCCCCGCAATGGCGATGACCTGCTCCGTGTCGCAGATCACGGCGGCGTGGCCGGTGAGATTCACCAGAGTTTCTGCATAGGCCGAAGCCAGATGGGACATTTCCCCCACCGGAGAGTATTTTTTCAGGATCACCTCACCGGAAACATCTGTATAGATCTCCATAGGCATTCCTTCCCGTATTTTCAGAGTGCGCCGAATCTCCTTGGGGATCACCACCCTGCCCAGATCATCGATTCTCCGCACGATTCCTGTTGCTTTCATACTAAAACTCCTTTTTGCACAAGATATTTCCAGGCCGAAACCGGTTCTGCAGCC
>CAMVYG010000039.1 GCA_947171615.1 uncultured Clostridia bacterium | reverse complement strand
CACTGCGTTCCTCAGAATGACAGTGTGTAGTAGTAATTAGCTCGATAATTTATACCTTATCGAATAGAGCGGCTTACGCCCTGTGTTTTGGAACATATCGAGTGGTTTTAAGCTGCCGACGTTCCAGAGTGCACAGGAGAATGGCGGCTGTGATTCCTGCCAGCACAATTCCCGCTGTCAGGCCCGTCATGGCGCGGATGTAAGATAAAGTTTCTCCGGCTATGGGGCTTTGAGAGATCAACTCACTGAGAGCGGCACAGATTTCACGATGTTGGTTTACATAATGTGGAATGTCTACAACTGCTCTGCCGGGAAGCAGGGAGGGGGGAAGGTCTGCTCCCTTCAAAAAAACAGGCAGCAAGGCCAGAAGCAGGGCGCAGACAGCGGCGTTGATCAGCAGGAGCGGGTGATTCTTTTTTTCGCACTTTAACAGGCGGTAGGAATGGCCCCATAAAAGCAATGTGATCAAAAGGGAAGCGATCACCGCCCCAATCCATGGAATGCAGGTGAAAAAACGCTTTACATCGGTCAGGCTGTAGATATGCTTTTGAAAATCGGAGGATAGATCCAAATCAAACAGCATGAACCGCCCCACATTTTCCGAAAAAGGAGAATAGGCGTCCCGCAGGGTGATAAGAGCCGCCGTATCGCTTTTGGCTTCCAGATGCCGCAGATCGGAATCCTCCCGGAGATTGGCAAAGCCGGACCTGCTGACTGCCAGCAGAAGATCCTCACGGCGCTCCGGATTTTTTACTACCAGCACAGGCTGACCCGACTGGGGAAGCTTGGTGGAAGCGGCGATAAAGGGGCCGTAATCGTATACGATCACGCGGTGGGTTTGCTCAGTATCGATAAAATAACTGCCCGGCTCCGCCAGAAATGCGTGGGGGCCTGCTTCCCACCCGCTGCCCTCGCTTATGCGGAAAAGAGAAAATTCATCATTGTCCTGAATAAAAATGGAATCTAAGGAAAGGCACAGCTTCATGGTGCCGCGGTATAGGGTAGACTGGGCCGACAGCACCCTGGGGATCATCAGTTCTTCTGTCCAATGGGAAAATACGGTGCTGAACGCAAGGAGCCACACAACAAGGAACAGCGCCCAAATCACTTTTTTCTTCATGGCGTTTCCCCAGCTTTCGTTAGATATTTGCCGAAGCTTTTTCTGAGATTATTTTTCCTGCGCCAGTACAATGCCCTCCACAAGCTCTTTATGAAACAGGGCAAAGAGAAACAGCGGCGGCAGCGTCACAAGAACACAGCATACAAGGTGCAGCGTTTTATCGGTGGGCGGCACATAGGCCAGCGCCACTGAGATGGGATATTGTTGAAAGGTTTTGAGATAGGCAATGGGCTGCTCCACCATATTCCAGCCGTCCAGAAAGGAGAGGAGCAGCACACAGACGATACCGCCTGCATTCATAGGTACGGCGATCCTTGTGAGAATTTTCCATAATCCGCAGCCGTCCAGAGCGGCGGCATCCAGCAGGGAATCGGGAATCGAGGAAAAGCTTTGCCGCAAAATGAAGGTGCCCAGCGGCGCAAAGACAGAAGGCAGGATCAGAGCGGCGTAGGTGTTCAGCAAATGAAAGCGCCCCATGACAATGTAATTGGGAACCAGCGTTACCTGCACAGGCAGGATCATTAAAATCATCAGCAGAAAAAAGAGGAGATCCCGGCCGGGAAATTTGTACTTGGCAAAGGCAAAGCCAGAGAGAACAGAAAGCGTCGCCTGACCCAGACAGATACACAGGCAAAGGCCCAGGCTGAGCCAAAATCGGTCAAGATATTGGGAATACCCCAAAAATACATCGTAATAGGCGAGAAAGGTGATTCCCTCTGCCGTTTGAAAGCTGCGCAGAAGCACATACAAAAACGGCAGGATGCAGACGGTAGCAAGGACTGCGGCAAAAGCGGCCCGGAAGCCGGAAAGGAGCGTCGGTTTCATTCTTTCAGCACTCCTTTCGCCGGACAAAAGTGTAAAACGCCCCGAAAAACAGCAGGATCACTAATAAAAGCAGAAGGGAGCTGACGGAAAGCTTCTGGTAATTGAGGTTTTCAAAGGAATGATTGATAAAGTGCTGGAGCATGTAAATGTCATTTTCCGGCGCTTCGCCGCCGACGAGAAAAATTTCCCGAAAGCACTTAAAGCCGTTGATGACGGAAAATGTCACGGCAAAGAACAGGGGCATCCACATTTGGGGCGTGGTGATAAAGCGGAATTTCTGCCATGCCGTTGCGCCGTCAAGTCCGGCGGATTCATACTGCTCCTCCGGAATGATAACAAGCCCGGCCAGCAGCAGGATCACAGTGTAGCCTGTATTTTTCCACAGGTATAACGCCACGGTGATCCAAAAGGAGGAATTGCTTTCACCCATAAAGAGCTCCATCAGCAGCACGGTTCCCACCACAGGCATGCTGTAGGGAAGCAGAAAAACAGATTTCAGCAGCTTGTGCCTGCGGGCCTGGGTTTTCAGCAAAAGGGCGATCCCGTAGGCCAGCAGCAGGATCAGCGGCAGCCCGGCGGCAAAAAATTTCATGGAATTTCCAAAGGCCAGAGTGAAGGTGTTGTTTTGAAGCAGCACGGTAAAATTTCCCAGGCCGAATCCGCCGCCTGTTTGGAAAGCCAGCCGTATCACCGTGACAAAGGGCGCAGTATAAAAAATCACGCAGCCCAACAGCAGGGGGGAGAGAAGCAAATAAGCCTGATATGTCCGCTTCCGCATGGTTATGACCATAGCTTTGCAGGAAAAGCCTGCAAACGCATCCTTTCTTTCCGATACAGAATTTGTGATGTTGCGTCAGCAAAATTTCGGCAGCAGCCCTTCAGCTTTCATCCAGCAGGCGCTGCATGGCTTCATAGGTTTCGTGCACCATCCGGGAAAGGGTATCATCGTCGATGGAGCCCTGAAGAAAAACCTCGGGGCTTGAAAAAGATAGGGATTCATCGTGTGCAAAGGAGTTGTAGAGATGGGTCTGCACCGTATAAATGAGCCCATCCGAATAGCTCATCAACCGGTCTTCCAGCAGGGAAGGAAAGTAAGCGGCGTCAATTTCTCCGCATGCCCTCTGGTATTCTTCAAACTGCTGCGCGGAAAAGTATTCCCGTTCCATTTCATGAATGGGCAGCTCGGGTGAGCCGATTTTTTTATTTACGGGCATGTTAGGTTCGCCAAGATACAGAGAGCCGCCTTTTTGGTAATTTTCGCTCATCAAAGCGTCGATCACTTCAAAGGCCTTATCCGGCTGCTTTGTGTTGGCGTTTACAGCGCACCACCGATCGATTCTCGCCGTTGTACCGCCGGTCTCATTCCGCAGGGGAATATAGGTGATCTCCTGCTCCAGATCAAAAGGACGAAGCTGGGTACAGGTAAGGGTGGAAAGGGCGCAGTTCTGCTGCTGATACTCTCCGTTTTCCAGGAGACTGCGGCAGGCGGCAAGATTTTCTTTTATCCGGTGAAACAACTCCTCCTCCGTAAAGCACAGCTTTCCCGTCTCAAAATCTGCCGTTTTGGGATAGAGGAAAGGGAAAGCGGCGAAATAAGAGCTGCGCACCCACGGCCAATGTACAGTGGGTTCCGGTATGAGCTTTTCCGTATTGAAAGCCCACAGGGACTGTAAGCTCAGAACCGGGTCATCGCCTTTGAGCACATCGTTCCATGTTTTACCCGTGCTGTCGTATTCAGGCAGGACTTCCCTGGGATAGGTCAGAACATTGACGGTAAAGGTCATGGGCAGTACTGCCTGTTTTCCCTGTCTATCCTGTCCCGCTTTCATAACAGGCTCCCACAGGTCGTCAGGATTTGTCAGAATGGCTCTGGATAAATATTCGTCCAGCGGCAGAAACCTTCCGTCAAGGATCGCCTTTTCCACATAGGGGAACAGGCGGCTGTCGGTGGGGTGGTCGGCGGTTTTGTAAAGGTTTGTCGTGCAGAGAAACACATCGGGCCCGCCGCCTGTCATGATCTCCGTGCGGATCCGCTGCAAGGCCGCTTCCCGCTCTGTAAGCATGGTTTCGTCGCTGGGAATAAACTCCCATTCGATCTCTTCGCTGGTAATGCCCTCGCGAATATATTTGGAGCAGTCGTCCAGCCAGGTCTGAAATTTTTCCACATCGGTTTCCATTGCACTTTTTCCCGGATCGTAGGAATTCAAATCGTTTGAGCTGCCAAGATCGATACATACCCGCAAAGGGCCGGGGTTCGATACGGCGCACCCGGAACAGAGGGCGCAGAGCAGAACCAAAGCCAGAAAAACAGAAAACAGTCTTTTCATACAAATCACTCATTCCTTTTTTCGGGATTTGTGCCGATTGCCGCTTTGCTTTTTGCGGCAAAGGCACAAAACGGTGTGTGAAAAATACTTTTTCACACAAACCTCCCGCATAGTTTCCTGCCTGCATGATAGCATATTGCAAATTGATTTTGGGAAGATTTTTGGAAATCATGTCTGAGTGGCGGCAAAATCATGTCTGAATGGTATGGTTCTGGGGGCTTCGCCTGATGACATGGAGGGGGTTTTATGATAAAATAACCGCAGAACGGTTATCAGTGAGAAAGTCTGAGGTGCGAAGCACCTCTCTTTTCCTTACGGAAAAGCACCGCCTTTCTCAAAAAAGGTTTATAATAAAATAGATACTGGATGCTGGATAAAGCCAAGGACATGAAGACTGAAAAAGGAGGTGGGTTTGTGCTGCGCGTGGCCATGTGTGATGATGACGCTGCCGTGCTGGAAGAGGTCGCGGGCCTGCTTCAAGCTTACGCCGCAGAAAATGGAGATACGCCGCTAATGGCGGAGCGGTATGTTTCTCCGCTGGAGCTGTGTAAGGCCGTGGAAAACGGCAAATCGTTTGATATTTTTCTGCTGGACGTGGAAATGCCGGAGCTTTCCGGGCTGAAGGCCGCCGGGCGCATACGCGGGAGCCTTCCCGGAGCCGTAATCCTGTTTCTTACCTCTCACACGGAATTTCCCACGGTGCAGGAGGGATATAAGGTGGGGGCGCTGCGGTATATCTGCAAGCTGGAGCTGGAAACCGCCTTGCCGGAAGCGTTAAAGGCGGCGATTTCCCTGTGCATGGAGCAAGAGGATCAGTACCTTACCCTTACGTGGCATTCTCAAATCACCCGTATTCCTCTTGCCGAAATCATTTACCTTTGCCGGGCGTCCCGAATGGTGGAAATACACACCGCAAACCAGGGCATAATTACTGCCGCCCGCAGTCTGGGTGAGCTTTTTTCCGCCTTGAACGAGGAACGCTTTTTTTATTCCGACAGAAGCACCATTGTCAACATGGACTATGTGCTGAAGCTTTCAAAAACGGGATTGGTACTGAAAACGGGGGAGGAATTACCTGTCAGCCGTTTGATGATGCCAAAGGTAAAAGCCGCCATCATGAAGGTGTGGGGGAGCGTGCGATGACAGACTGGTATTTTTTATGGGAGCTGCTGGCCGCCGGGGCGGAAAGCTTTGTGATCCTCAGCGCCGCCGCAAGGCTGGCCGGACGGAAATATGTGGGAAGAAGCCACCGGGTGTGTCTCCTGACAGGAACGCTGCTGGGCGCGGCCCTCTCGGGGCTTATCAGCTGGCAGTACGCCTATCACATCGCGCCCCTTCACTGGCTCAGCGCAGGCGTACCGTTTCTGTTTACGGTGCTTTTTTCCGGCCTGCTTTCCCGGGAAAAACCGGCAGTTCGTGCCGGGGTCACAGCGGCGGTCACTCTGGCGGTGTATCTGCTCTGTGCCATGAGCTTTTGCTTTGCGGCTTTGATCATTCATGATGACGCGTTCGCTTTTAATCCTTTTGCTGCCTTGCTTCATACAGGAGCGGCCAGAAATCTTTATCTTGTCATTTCCACGGCTGCGATCTTTGGCATGTGGGGAAGTCTCCCGCTGCTGTTTCAAAACCGTCCTGTAAGGCTCTCCGCGCTGCCAGGTGTTATTTTGGCGGAGCTTTTGCTGGGGGGCGTCTGCTATGGCCTGATGGCGTATGCCTACCGCCGTTTGTGGCTGGTTTCCAATATGGCTGCCGGGATTTTCATTTCTTTTCTGCTGCTGCTCTTTTTCCTGCTGTTCAGCACATACCGCAGAGAGAAGCGCACCAACGAGCTTCTGCACACCACCAATTCCATGATGGCGGAGAATTACCAGCGTCTGTATGAGGATCAGCAGCTTCGTGCCCGGCAGCTTCACGATTTTAACCATCATCTGAAAGCCCTGCGCAGCTTGTCTGCCCAGGGAAAAGGGGAAGAAGCCGCGGAATATGTGGATTCCCTGCTGAGCGCCTCCTATCGGGAAATGGATCTCTCCCACAGCGGCAACAATGTGGTGGACGCCATTATAAACTGCAAGGCGGCGGAGGCCCGGGCGGAACACATCGATTTCTGTTATACGATAGAGACCGCTGTACCTTCGGCCATAGACCCCGCCGATCTCTGCGCCGTTCTTGCCAACCAGCTGGATAACGCCATCGACGCCTGTAAGCTTATCCCGGACCAGCAGGAACGAAAAATAGAAGTGCATATCTGGCAGCAAACGGAGAAGCTGTTCTTTTTCCAGGTGGTCAATACTGTGTCCGGCGATCCCTTTCGCGCCGATGGCAGACTGGTCTCCACAAAGCGGGATACCACCCGCCCCCACGGGCTGGGGATCAGAAGCATTCGCGATACGGCCGAAAAATACCAGGGCACTTTGAAAAACGCTTATGAAAACGGACGTTTTATTTCCACAGTGTTTTTGTGCGATACAAAAAAAGAATCATGATACTGTTCTGTACAAAGCGATCCCCCGGACACAAAGTCCGGGGGATCGCTTTTTATACTTTTTACTTGCAAACGCAGTCATCCTGAACAGAAGAGGCTTTGCCTCTTCGCGGTGAAGGATCTCGAATAGCAGAAACCTGCGCATAGAAAGGGCTTTGTACCCGCTGATTAAGATATAGTCGAGATTCTTCAGGCTGCGCCTTCAGAATGACAGGAAGTAATGACTGATAATTTATAAATTCAAGTTTCAGGAAAGCCGATTGGATATTACAGCTTGATCCCCAATTTTTGTGCCAGCCCTTTGATGTGTTTCGTGGCTTCGATATAGTCTGTTTCCTCTGTCATGTGTTCCAGCATCATACAGGCCCGGTCATCCAGCCTGGTCATGCACTTGAGATAGGTTTCATAATCCAGTTGACCCAGGCCGGGGCGGCACTCATCCAGGTGAACGGTAAGCCTGCCGCTGAGTGTGATATCCTTGGCGTGGCAACTGCGAATACTGCTTCCCAGCTTGTCAAACCACTCCCGGATCACTTCCCCGTTTCGGTAATAAAGCTGGGGAGAGGAAATGATATTGACCGGATCGAGATGGGCGGCAAACCCTTTCCTGTCGATGGCCTTTATGAGCCGGAGATAGGAATCTGCCGTATCGGGGTACATCCAGGGCATGGGCTCCAGAGAATACGCCGTGTTTTTCGGGCCGGCGGCGTCGATGATCCTCTGGGTGGTCAGCACAATGTCTTCAAAGGCCCGCTGGGTCAGATTGTCTCTGTGCGGGCCGTCCCACTGCTCACTGTAGGAGCCGGCAATATTGACGCAGCAGTTTGCGCCCACATAATCCGCCAGCTCAAGCTGGTGAATGGCCCTCTGTATGTTTGCTTCCCGTTTTACCGGGTCGGAATCCAGTACATTATTCCATACGCCGATTTCACAGATCACCAGGTCGGCTTCCTTTGCCGCTTGCTTATGCCCGTCTATCACCTTCTGCGGCGCCGTGTGATCCACAGGAAAATAAACAGCGGAATATCCTGCCTCAATGGCCGCCTGTGCCCATTCCTCCGGGGTGTTCCATTTTTTGAATATAAAACCGCCAAACCGCATAAATCACTTACTCCTGTTTCAAATTTACATTCACCCAGCTGCCGGATCGGGAAGAACTGCCCGCCGCCTCAAGGCAGGCCAGCGTATTGTAGCCGTCCAGCCCGGTAACAGGCGGCTCGCCGCCCTGGAGAATGGTTTTGATAAACGCGTCGATGATCCCCGAGGGGAGCTGATGGGTATTGGTGCTGATCCCGCTGACCTGATATTTCGCGCAGGTGCCGTCACGGAACTCTACCACAATATCTTCCATTCCTGTAGCGAAAATCTTCATGGCTCCTTTTGTGCCATAGAGAACGGTGCTGTTATCCTCCAGGCCGTAATCGGTCCAGCTGACGATTATGATACCGGGAATTCCCTTTAAAGTCTTGAAAAGACAAACGGCGTTGTCTTCCAGGTCGATGAAGGCGCCGTCACTGTTTCTTTTATCCAGTGTTTGCAGGGTAGCGAAAATGCTTCCGATTTCGTCGCCCAGCAGATAGCGAACCAGATCCAGCTTGTGAGCGCCCAGGTCTCCCAACACGCCGAAGCCGGCCTTCTCTTTGGAGAAAAACCAGGTGCGGCCCTGCTCTATGCTCCAGGCCTCGGGCCCTCTGTGCTTGAAATTTGTCTGCAAGGACAATATTTCTCCGATTATGCCGGAATCCAGCAGTTCCTTGGCGCGAATATGCGCAGGTACCAGCCGCTGATTGTGGCCCAGCATTAAAATTCGTCCTGTCTGCCGCTGGACCTCTATCATCTGCTGTGCTTCCTCCAGGGTAGCGGCCATGGGCTTTTCGCACAGCACTTCTTTTCCTGCCAGCATTGCCTGAATAGAATGAGCGCTGTGCAGAGAATTTGGGGTGCAAATGCTTACGGCTTCTACCGAATGGTCGGCTAAAAGCTCTTCAAAGGAACCATATACTGTGCCGCCGTACTGTTCCGAAAGCTCCCGGGCCCGCTCCCTGTCCCGGTCAAAAAAGCCGATGATGGAAGCGTTGGGATTTTGCAGATATTCCGGGGCGTGCCGGGTTCTGGTGATCTGACCGCACCCCGCAATGGCAACGCCGATCTTCCGTTCTGGTGTGTTCGGCATGTTTATGTTCACGTTCCTTTCTCTGCCGGTTTGAAAAGTTTATGTTTCCAATCGTTCACCGCACAGGCTTGATGTTTAAGTTGACGCCCAGATCATCCTCGCTGTCTACAATAGTCCAGCTGCTGCCGGGATAGATGCCCAGGGTGCGGTTTGTATCGTATCCCATCCGGGAAAGCTCCTCGATAACGGCGTCCCGTTTATCTCCCACCTCAAAGCCCAGGTGGTGAACGCCGTTGCCGTGCTTTTTCAGAAATTCGTGGAAGGAGCTTTCCCCTTCTCCCACAGGCTCGTGCAGCTCGATCACGAAGCCGGGCATTTCGATATTGCATACCTTCAGATCGCAGGAAACGGGCTTGCCCCGGTAGGTATAGTGCTCATTTCCCTCCAGATGGTTCAGATGAATCTTCGGCTGGTCGATCCCCAGCAGGTCGGCCCATTTGGCCGCTGCCTTTTCGATATCGGCCACCACAATATTGATTTGTATAAACCCCTTGGGGTCCAGTGCGTTTTTCATAGATATGACCATAGCTTTTGCACGGCAAAAGCATCCTTTCTTTGGGAATTGCGGCTGGTTTCCCGCAGGGAAATTGCCGCTTTTTGAGCGGCAAAAGCCGCAAAACCGGGTTTGAAAAATTTATTTTTCAAACTTACCTCCTTATAAGGCGGCTGATCCGAAATCAGCCCTTCACCGAACCCATGACAAGGCCGGTGGTAAAATATTTTTGCAGGAACGGATAGACCAGCAGGATCGGGATCATGGCCAGGAACATCTGGGCCGCATTGGTGGTGCGGGCGTTTACCAGCTCCAGATATCTGGAAAGCTCCGAGCTTACATTGGTAGCGTTGCGGAAGAAGGCTTCCGGATTGATAACTACGGTTTGCAGATAAGTCTGCAGTGGATAGCGTGAAGTAGTGCTCATATAGATCATGCCGTCAAACCAGCTGTTCCAGTGAAATACAAAGGCAAAAAGGGTGACAGTGGCCAAAGTAGGCGTACATACCGGCAAGATCACACGCACCAGGGTGGAAATGTGCCCGGCGCCGTCTATATACGCTGCTTCCTCCAGCTCCTTAGGCAGCCCCCTCATATAATTCATAACCACCAGAATATTGAACACGTTCACCGCGCTGGGCAGGATCAAAGCCCAGATCGAATCCATCAGCCCCGTCCATTTTACCATTAAATAGCCGGGGATCAGACCGCCGTTAAATAGAATGGTGACTACAAAAAACCAGGAAAAGACGCTTCTTGCTGAAAAATCCTGTTTGCTCTTTGACAGGGGATAGGCGGTCAATATGATCAGCAAGAGATTAACGGCCACACCCAAAAGGGTTCGTTCTACTGAGATCAGAAGGGAATGCAGAAACTGATTATTGTCTAAAATAAACGTATAGGCAGCGGTATTAAACTCTACCGGCCAGAAGGAAACCTGGTTGCTTACCACCGCGGTTTTGCTGGAAAAGGAAATGGCCAGAAGATTGATAAACGGAAGAATACAGGTCAGAGAAATCAAAGTCAGAAAAATGAAGTTGCAAACCAGAAATATTTTTCTCGAAGGGGAAGATTTAATTTTCATGCGCTCCTCCTTAAAAAATACGATACCCGGCAAATTTATCGGCCAGCCAGTAAGAGGCGACGATAAATACGAAGGAAACGCCGGATTTAAACAGGCCCGCGGCTGTGGAAAGAGCAAACTGGGCGTTTTCTATGCCAAGGCGGAATACAAAGGTATCGAGAATGTCTCCCGTGGAGTACACAGAAGCGTTATACAGGTTATAGATCTCATCAAAGCCGCCGTTTAAGATATTCGACATGCTCAGTACGGTCATCAGGATCACTGTGCTGAGAATTCCGGGCAGCGTGATGTGCCAGGTCTGCTGGATCCGGTTGGCGCCGTCGATCTGCGCGGCTTCATACAGGTTTTGGTCGATCCCGGTCAGGGCGGCCAGATAGATAACGGAACCAAAGCCGAAGCCCTTCCAGATATCCAGAACGATCATGGTGCCGGGAAACAGCTTGGGGTCGCCCAAAAAGAAAGGAGCGTCCAGCCCTAAGGCAGTAAATATACGGCCGATGATACCGGTGCTGGGGGATAGAATATCAAAGAAGAGACCTGCGAGAATGACCCAGGAAAGGAAATTTGGCAGATACACCATGGTTTGAAAGGTTCGTTTCACTCCCGAATGGGCAATTTCATTCAGCAGCAGGGAAAAAATCACAGGCACAATGATACCGCCGATCATTTTTCCCAAAGCGATCACGATGGTATTTCGAATCACCGGCCAAAAAGTCGGCATGGAAAAAAGGCTTTCAAAATTTTTAAAACCGACCCATTCTGAACCGAATAGTCCTTTGGCAAGATTGAATTTTTGAAAGGCAATCACAGTGCCGGCCATGGAACCATACGAGTAAACGACTACCAGGACAACAGCCGGGATCAGCATAAAATACAGCGGAAGCTGGCGGGTGAATTTGTCCCTTTTATGATTCGGTGCAGCGTTCTCTTTTTTCTTCGGATTCAACGTGTTTTCCAATTTTACCCACCTCCTGAAAAATGTGCAACCCTTTATTCCGCTCTCACAGCAAAGGCGGAGCCAGAGAAGCCGTGTTGCTTGAAAATGAGCCCGAAGCTTTTAGCTTCGGGCTCACCGTCAAGCTTCTTAAAACCAACTAAAATCAAGGATTTATAATGATTTATCAATCACTACTCACTGTCATCCTGAACAGAAGAGGCCCTGCCTCTTCCCGGTGAAGGATCCCGGCCAGCAGAAACTGGCGGTTAAAAGGGCTTTATACCCGTTAGCTGAGATATAATCGAGATTCTTCGTCACTATGTTCCTCAGAATGACAGTAAAAGGAATTTGCTGGCACGATAAATCATAATATCCACAGATCTTTGCGGATATTGCAGGATCAGTTGTCGGCGTGGATCTCCTCCAGCTCGTCAAGCACATCCTGCCCGCCGGCCGCGAGCCATTCCTGAACGAATGTATCGAAATGCTCCACGGGGGTTTCTCCCTTGATAATGCTGATGAATTCCTGAATGACCATATCGCCGAGAACAGAGGATTTCTCGATCCAGGTGGCGGGCTGTACGCTGCCCAGGAGATTTTCAACCTCTTCGCCATTGTTAAAGTGATCCAGATCGATACTCATGGAGCCTTTGAGAGACAACTGTCCCCAGGCGCCGTAAGCGTTGGTATCATCTGCCAAAGTGCCGTCTTCAAAGCCGACTACATTGTTGTAGTTCTGAAGAGCCTGACCGGACAGCTCGCTGGGATCGTTCTTTTCCAGGGCTTCGCGGACTACAGGGATCCAAAGCTCAGTGGGAATGTCCACGCGAATGGGGCACAGGCGATACTGCTCGTCGTTCCAATAGGTTTTGAAATCATCCTCTGTGCCGCTGATGGTAATGGCCTCAGCCAGATTCAGAATCTTCATGATCGCCTCCAGCTTTGTTTCATCACAGCTGGAATTGATCATGTACAAGCCGCCGGTCTCCTTGGAGCTGACGCCAAGCTTTGTCTCATAGCCATCCGCCTTGGGAATGGGGTAGGGACGGGTGATCACGCCATCGGCCTGATAAGTATAGTTGAAGGGATGCCAGGTGCCCCAGCCGGCGTGGTAGCTCATACCGTACTTGCCGGTGGTGATGTCGGATTCCATGTTAGAGGTGTCTTTTACGGTGAATTCGGGATCGATCAGCCCTTCCTCATACCACTGGTTGGCGATCTTCAAAGCTTCCTTACAGGCGGGATCCAGCGGGGCAAAGGTAATCTTTCCATCCTCTCCGCGGTAGAACACGCTGTCTTTTCCGTGAACCGGCACACCAAAGGCATTGAACAGGCCCAGCAGGGAACCATAGTTATATTGCAGCACATCGCCGGCCAGGCAGAGACCATAGGTGTCGTCTACGCCGTTGCCATCGGGATCTTCAAAGGTGAACTTGCGCATCAGCTCAGTAAGCTCATCGATGGTGGTGGGAGCCTTGGAATTGGTGTTCTCCAGCCAGTCGTCACGGATCCAGAGGTTTGTAACCTCATAGAAGGTATCGTAAATCATGGGGAAGGCATACATGCGGCCGTCAATGGTTGCGCCGTTGAAACAGCCGGGATAAAGCTCCTGCCACATTTTTACCTCATCGCTGGCATAGGTGTTGTAAGCGTCTGTGATATCCGCCAGATAGCCGGATTCCTGGGCCTGATAGAACCAGGTGTGGTCATAGGAGAACATGATGTCGGGCAGATCGCCGGAGGCCAGACGCACATTCATCTGGTTGTTGTAGGCGTCGGTGGTGGAATCCGCTGAAAAGCCTACTTCCACATCGATGTTCAGACGTTCCTTAATCAAGCGGGTCCAGAGATTTTCCTCATAGGTGTCGCCGTCCTTAAACTGCTGCACGGCAGACGCTGCTACGCCCCAGGAGACAGTGACAGGCTCCGCCATGGGGGTTAGCGGACCGTTTTCGGCAGGCTCGCCCTGAGACGAACCATCAGTGGAAGTGCTGCTGGACTTAGGTTGAGAAGCCGTACTGCTGTTATTGGGAGTATCACCGCCGCAGGCTGCCAGAGAGGCCAGCATGGCAAGTGCGATCAGAACAGCAAGCACACGTGTCATGATTTTCTTCATTGTTTTACCTCCGTTTTTCGTCAGGTAGTTTTACTTTGGAGCCTATCCCGCCGGGATGCATGCATCCCCCGGTATTATGTTTTTCTCCTTACCGGCGAAAAACATAATCATCCGGCTGTTCACCCCAAATTCAGGAGAGGTTCTTATCAATTACAGCCCGCTGCCGCGGACAATAATTCAATCTGTTTCCCGGATTCTGTAGCTGACAAAGGCAAATTTTTTGCTGTCGGGTGCCCAGGAGTTCACATTGATCGTGCCCTGGCCTCCGAAAAGCGTTACAATAGTCTGTACAGATCCGCCTGCCGCGTCCATCAGGCGCAGCTCCACATTTTTGTGGGGGACATGCTCGTTTGGTTTCACATCGCCCTTTTTGTAGGCCAGCATGACGACTTTGGTTCGATCCGGTGAAATATGGGGAAACCAGGTGTTCCAGTTTTCATCGAAGGTCATCTGAGTCTGCTCAGAGCCGTCCGCCTTCATACGCCAGGCTTGCATCAGGCCGGAGCGCACCGAGTTGAACCAAATGTACTCTCCGGTGCTGTCGTACTCCGGGCCGTCATTGAGGCCGGGGACGTCGGTAAGGCGCTTTTCCTCGCCGCCCTCCGCGGGGATGGTGTAAATATCAAATTCCCCATCGCGCTCGGCACAATAGGCCAGAGTTTTGCCATCCGGAGACCAGCCGTGGAGATAGCTGGGAGCCAGGGGAGTGATCAGCCTGGGGACGCCGCCGGTCATGGGCACAGTATAAATTCTCGATTTTCCGTCTTCCTTCGTGCCGTGACTTACCGCAATATGGGTTCCGTCTGAAGAAAGCACGTGGTCATTATTC
>CAMVYG010000038.1 GCA_947171615.1 uncultured Clostridia bacterium | reverse complement strand
CCCGCGGGCGGTATCCCGGTCGATGCCGCCGTCCACCTCCAGCTCGCAGGCGGGGTTGTACTGCTGGATGAGGGAGCGCACCTCACAGATGGTGTCCAGCTGGCTGGTCATGAAGGACTGTCCCCCGAAGCCGGGTTCCACCGTCATTACCGTGATCAAATACGCCTCTTTGCCAAAAGGGTTCAGCGCTTCCGGGGGTGTGGCAGGGCTCAGGGCGATGCCGGGTTTCGCGCCGCTTGCCCGAATGGCCGAAAGCACGGCGGCGGGATCGTCCCCGCATTCTATATGAAAGGTAATGCTGTCCGCGCCTGCCTGTCGAAACGCCTCAATATAGGGAAGGGGGTGCTCCAGCATGAGATGCACGTCAAAAAACAGAGATGTTTTATCCCGCAGAGCCGCCACCACCTGGGGCCCGATGGAAAGATTCGGCACAAATCTGCCGTCCATTACATCTATATGTAACATATCCGCCGCGGCGACCCGCTCTACTTCCCGGCCCAGCGCAGAGAAATCCGCCGCCAGCAGGGAAGGGGAAATTTTTACCGTTTTTTCCATCAGGTGACTCTCCTTTTTTCACATCTTAATTTATAGAAAGCTTTTTCGCCGCTGTCTTACTCAGAGGGATTTCTTTTCCTTTGACTCCCCGCAAAGAGCGAAGAATTTTTTTATCAGGGGAACGTAAGAAGCGACAAACACCGCAATGCTGCCTGCAAACACACGCTTTCTGCGTGTTTCGGGGACGCTCATGCCCATTGCGATCCCCAAAGAGAGCAAGCAAAGCTTCAGAACCGCAAAGGTTTTCCAATCAGAAGTCTGTATGTACCGTTCCGCGATTTGAATGAGTTTTTTCATGATAAAGCTCCTCAGCCTATTTGGTTTTATAGCCTGTGAAGGACGATTTTTTAGGGGTGTTCCGCTGGGAATATTGTGGGGGCATAAAACAGCGATGCCGCCCGTTTTTTACGCCGGGCGGCATCTATAAAAAGCAGGGCCCGCGCGGACCGCCGCTTTTTTATACTATGCCGCCGGCAAAAAAGAGTTCGATGCTTTTTCTCAGATCTTCCTTTCCCGGCTAGCCCAGCATTCCGCAGGCAAGCTGAGCCAAAATTGTAAAAACGGGAATGGTAAGAATAGAAAGCACGGTGGTAGCCGCCACTGTTTTGGAAGCAAGGCGGGAATCCTGGTGGTATTCCACCGCAAAAAGAACGGTATTGGCCGCCACGGGGGTGCTGGCCTGAATCACGCTGCTGATAAAAAGATCCTGTTCCGGGCGAAGCAGCAGCAAAAGGCCCAGGTATAACGCCGGGCATAAGATCAGGCGCAGAAAGGCCATTTTGTAAATATTCCGGTCTGTTAAAAAAGATTTCAGCTCCACCCGGGCCACATAGCTTCCGATAATCAGCATAGCCAGAGGGGTATTTAACCCGGAAAGGAATCCAATGGGCTCCCGAATTACGGCGGGCAGCTCTGCCTGTAAAAAGTAGATGGGCAGCCCTGCCGCCAGACCGATTACGCCGGGATTCAAAAGGGCTGTTTTTACGTTCAGTCCGCCGCCGCTCATCATGGCGTAGCCATAGGTCCAGCAGACCAGATTGAAAACCACCACAAAAAAGGAGCCGTACACCACGCCGGTATCGCCTACAATGCCCTGGATCAGAGGCAGACCCATAAATCCGGCATTGCTGAAAATAACGGAAAATTGCAAGACCTTTCTCTGCTCCGGCGGCTCTTTTTTGAAACAGAACAGACTGACCAGGATCGCGATGCCCATGGCAAGGGCGGATACCGCCGCCGCTAAAAGCAGAGAGCCCAGCTCCAGATCCTTCCCCGCGCCGATCAGGGAATTGATGATCAGACAGGGGGTGACGATCTTTACCAGCAGAGAAGTGATCTCCGCGGCTCCCTTCTCTGTCAGCATGCCTATTTTCGTTATGATATAGCCCACCACGATCAGTATGAGCATTACGGCTACCTTGCTCACTACCGTTCCGACCGCTTCCATAGAACCCACCTCTTTTCCCTTGAGTGCTTCTCCTTACCTTTGGTTCTTTCCGTTTGAAGAGCCTTCCTTTCCCTTTTCCTGTCCGGCGTTCTGTATATTTTTCCGCCGTTCCCGAAAAAAGAAAACCGTCAACACCACAAGAGCCACGGCGGCAATACACCGCAAGGCAATTCCCCAGCCGCCGGCAAAAAGATCCTGCTCAGGCAAAAGGGCGTTTGCCAGCCACCAGCCGCCCAAAAGAAGGAAGAAGCCGCCGGCAATGTAAAAGACCTTATTTTCTTTTGAAAGAGAAAATATCAGGATCAGCCCTACAATAAACCACATGGTTGCATAAAAATAGTCCATTTGGCGTTCCTCCGAAATGAAAAATTGGAAACAAAAAAGAGTATCCCACAAAACCCAGAGACCTTTGACAGTATTATAGCCGTAATCCTTCGGAATTACAAGGGAAGGTACATGGAAAAAACGGTAAAGGAGATGGAGAAAAGAAGAAAGAAGGCATTATCTGCTGTCATTCTCTAACGACTAATTACTAAGAGCTAACTGCTAATAACCAAAAAGCCCTGAACCTTTTACGGTTCAGGGCTTTCAAAAAATCCTTAAGGTAAAATGTAGATCACCATGTCCCGCCGGCCGATAATGCTGCATTCCTCAATGGTATTGTAGCACAGGTCTGCGATGATATCACCCGCCATAACGGCTCCGCCGGTATCGCCTGCAATTCCGTAGCCATACACAATGCTGCCGTCCGGAGAAACGATATACATTCTGGTTCCATAGGGAATGATATCGGGATCAACCGCTATAATACCATACTCGGCCTTCCAGCCCAGAGAGGTAGTTCCTCCCGGTACGGAATACGCGGTGCACTCGCCTACCAGCTTCTGGGAATAGGAAACGGTATTTCCGCTACTGTCTACAAAGGTTCCGGCAGCGCCCGTGTCATAACCAGGCCCAGAGGAGCTTTCCCGCACCTTCGTACCCTTCACAACAACCTCAGTCACAGGCTCCTTGATGATTTCCTCAGAAACCACTTTTTTCTCGTCCAGCTCGCCGGCGATATAAATGAGCTTATAGGTAACTTCCTTTTCTCCCTTTTCTCCCGGTGTGCGGATCTCAATTTCATCCTCATACATGGAGTCGGAGGTCACATATTCTACAGGATAGTCTACCTCTTCCAGCTCTTTTACTTCTTCTGTGGTTACACGGGTTACAATAATATGCATACCGTCTGTGGGGTGGGACTTACCATCCACATTCAGCTTATCGTCTGTGGAAAGACTGATGCCGCATTTCTGCAAAGCAGAACGGACAGTGGCTGCGGAAACCTCATATTCTGTTGTACGTCCATCTACAGAAACCTTCAACTTCACCGTGCGGCTGACACGAAGGATCATTTTATCAAACAGAGAAGTATCCAGCTCGTAATTGGCGGAGTCCTTATTTGCCAAGGTAACGCCCGCCTTCTTCAGGGCGTCCTCCACGGTGCCTCCCAGCATGGAATAGGTTTTGCTTTCGCCATCGGCAATGACCGTGACTTGGCAAAGCCTGCGAATCTCCACGGAGAGACCGGCTGTTACAGTGGTCTCCCGGGAGGGGATCACCTCGTCCGTATCTTTCACGATAATATTGTTGTCCGCCAGGGTCTTTTCTACGGTATCACCCTGATACGCGATCAAATTCGTCTTTTTGCTTCCTTCGTTCACTGTCATGGAAACGCCGCGGCGAATATTTACCGTGGTGGTGTTTCCCACCTGCTCAAATACATCCAGAGGACCTAAGGGTTCCAGCCCCAGCTTTTGCGCCTGGGCCAGGATCTCAGTCATGTCCGTGCTGCTCATACTGAACGTATAAGATTTATCTCCATCAATCACATTGGCAGAGACGGTATTTGCCATAACAGTCGCGAACGAGGACACACTGAACACGATGGCCAGGATCAGCGCCAAGACTCCCCGAATGATCAAAAGCCGGGGCGCTTTTCTGCTGTGTCTTCCACGCATACTAAACATGCTCCTTTCGCCGCTTAGAATAAGCGGTTTACAAGGGCTAGTATAGTAAAAAAGTACCGAGATGTCAAAATTTTCAGCCGGTTTGTTTTGTGCATATTTAACAAATCTGCATGGGACATTCCTTGACATAATCCTTTTTTCGAGGTTTTTTGTCTCCTTTTGACCTGCCATTTCCTAATTATGGAAACCTGCCCATGTGCAAACTGCAAAAAAATGAAAGGTTACAAAAAAGTTTCAAGCACTAAAAATGAAAAAATATTGTATTTTTATGCACAATATTTACGATTTTCACCGTTTTAGCCCTTGTTTTCCCTTAAATCTTTGTATAAACCCATCGTGCTTATACAGGATTTTTCTTTGAAGCCTTTTTGTTTTTCTCCATTTTTTCTGTTGCTTTTTCCTCTTTTGGAGCATCCCGCAAAAGCGGAGTCCATCACTATATGGTGAGCTATATATTAAGGAAAGCGCGCATCTATATTTCCCGCCTTCCGGTTTTTATACCGTCGGGCCGCAAATTCCCTGCTAAACCGACGGACCGTCCTTTGGACGGTCTCTGTTCGGAGGCCGGTCCCTACATTCAGTTGAGTGAAAAACCATACTTTTTCACTGCACTTATTGTCATTATGCTGAGAAAAAGATCCTTCGGATCTTCTCGAAGAATCTCGATTAGAAAAAACTGGCGCATAAAAAAGGCCTTGTACCTGCTAACTAAGCAAAAACCGAGATCCTTCACCGAGAAGAGGCAAAGCCTCTTCTGTTCAGAGATGACAGTGAGTAGTGATCGATAATTTATAAATTAAAAAAGCAGCTGTCCCTAATTGGGGAAAAGTGGCAAGCCGCTTTTCAGGAAGAATTCTGACGAATTCTTCAAAATAAAATTAAAAAAGCAGCTGTCCCTATTGGGACAACTGCTTTTTTAAGTGTTGGCGAACACCTATTTTCCCGGGCCGTCACCAGCCAAGTATCTTCGGCACGAACGAGCTTAACTTCCGTGTTCGGGATGGGAACGGGTGGACCCTCGCCGTAATCAACACCAACTTTTCACTGCCTCATTGGACAGCTTCACTATATTATCACAGCTTTTCAAAAAATGCAAGCTTTTTTTCAAAAAAATTTTTCGATTTCAAAAACCAGCGGAAACAAGCCTGTTTTTGAAAAGCAGAACAGTAATTAGGCGCACCTGAGCTTGCCCAAACAGTTTGATTTGCAAAATAAAAACAACCACCGTCAGGTGGTCGTTTTCTTCTGTGTTGGCGAACACCTATTTTCCCGGGCCGTCACCAGCCAAGTATCTTCGGCACGAACGAGCTTAACTTCCGTGTTCGGGATGGGAACGGGTGGACCCTCGCCGTAATCAACACCAACTTTTCACTGCCTCATCGGACAGCTTCACTATATTATCACACCCAGGAAAAAAAGGCAAGTCTTTTTTTGGATTTTTTCAGACTTTCTCGCAAAAACCCAAGGGATAGAGATTTTTTAGGCGCTGAATACCAGATACCGGATTTCAGACACTGAATACGGGATGCCAGATCAAATACGCCCTTCTCTAACAACTAACTACTAAAATCTAAAATTACTAACTTACCAACCGTCTATTCCAGCCCGCTGCATAGCGCCTAAAACCTTTGCCTTCAGATCGGGAAAATCCTGTTCCAGCCGGGCAATCAGAAGCTCCGTGTCCTTTCGGGCGGTCAGTCCGTCTGCCGGGCAGCCACTTTTTACAATGGGCAGTTCCATTCTGGCGGCGGCGCTGCGGATCTCCCTTTCCCCGCAAAAAATCAGGGGACGGATCTGGGTGATCTCTTTTCGGGAAAGATAGCTTTTGGGGGAAAAGCACCCCAGCTTTCCGCCGTAAAGCAGATTCATCAGGAAAGTCTGCACGGCGTCGTCATAGTGATGCCCCAGGGCCAGCTTGTTAAACCCCAGCTCCACGCACAGGTTATGCAGGATCCCCCGGCGCATTTTCGCGCACAGGCTGCACGGGTTTTCCTCTTTGCGGTCTTCAAAAATAACCTGTGCCAGATTGGTTCGTTTTTTATAATAGGGAACACTCAGCGTATCACAGAGCTTCTGAATTTGAGAAAAGTCTGTTTCCTTCCCGCCGAAGCATGGGTCGGCAGTAATGGCGGCAACCGTAAATTTTTTTGGATAATACCTGGAAAGCTCCGCCAGGGCACACAGAAGAAACAGGGAATCCTTTCCGCCGGACACCCCTACCGCCACCCGGTCCCCCTCGTCAATAAGGCGATACCTCTCCACCGCCGCACGGACCTTACCGATCAATTTTTGCATACAGCGCCTCCTGTATCAGTTAAAAGATAGAATTTTATAGAAAGCATCCTATGCAATACAACTTCTCTGCTGGGGTCAATATAGTATAACGCTCCAAAAATCCATAACCCTTCTATATGTCACGGTTACCTTTCCATTAACCTGTGAGGTAACGGGAACAGTTTCAAACATGTTATATCCCCCTTTTAGGAGATCGGGTGTAAATGTTACCACCGTATCCACATATCCATCTTCAGAGGGGCCTCCGGAAATAATTCGCACATTGAGCTCTTTGTTTAAGGGGATTATTGCTGCGTCTCCATTTTTGCATAAGGTATCGTTTATTATGACACTCGGCTTTGGAGCTTTTATGCGTCCATCCCCTACTGTAGTATAAAGATATTCATCCAGCGAAACAGCGACAAGGATTTCCCCCGAGTTCGGAATATCTGCTTCTGCCTTGTCAACTTTTGCTTCATATACCACTCTCAATCCAGCTGAACCTATTAGGAGCGCTAGGGCCATTACCAGTGAGACGGTATAAAAAACGCGGGACTTCTTTTGGTATGCAATGGGTTCTCTCTTTCGGAATAAGATAGCTGCGCCTATAGTTATTGCGGCTGCTATCACATAGCTGCCAATCTTGGCGCCACCAAAGCCGGGAACCATTTTGAACAGCAGAAACAGAAAAACAGGCAAGGTCGCATAACAAATCACTTTTGTGATTTTTGAAAACCTATCAAATTGTATAGAGTCTATTGTCGTTTGGTCCAGGTTGCTGTCTGGCTTAAATCGGAACATCAGCAGTGCCGCCACAATACCGGCTGCTAATACCGTAATGGAGACAATCAGGACAGGCAGCCCCTCGTTTTTGTGGCACAAGGTATAGATGGCATAGACACACCCAATCAGCGCTGTTCCGATCACCAGAAGGAGAAAAAATGCTTTGTAATATAGAATTGCTGCAGATTTCATTTTATCGCAGTTCGTTTTTTTGAGTTGGTTCAGGGTAGACGCTGAACCTTGAAGGTTTTTTTCATGGATGACAATAGCGGTACAATTTCTTTTGGTGATCATCTCACGCAATACAAAAACGTACAGATCAATTCCCGATATTGCTAAAATCCCAATCAGAGATGTGAGGTAAGTAAAAAAGGCAAGCTCCATGCATAATTTGGTTACAGCATATATGTATAAAAGAAGAACGACAATAGTGGCAAACGCAGCCAATACAGAAAGTAAAAAATCCTGTTCGGCACGGCGCTTTGAGTATGCTGTGGCCTTTTCACTGTCGGGATATACAGAATAAGAAATTTGATATTTTGCCATGGTTATGTTCCCGTTCCTTTCGCTATCGGCTTGGAAATCTTTTTTCAAGCTTTGCCGCTCTCGTTCTGATAGCATTATAAGTTTTTAAGTAAGTTTAAAGTTTTTCCTGTTAAAAACATTATAAATGCATCACGCTGTATGTGTCAATAAGCCGGATGGCTTATTTGCAGGGTTATGTGGATTATTTTAGAAACTTAAGCGCCACAACTGTTTTAGGGAGTACGCAGATTTCAAAAAACGTTTGCTCAATTTTAAAAATAGCAAACGAGAAAACAGGAGAAAAACTTATGAAAATAAAAGAAAACAAGAGATATCAGAAAGCAAATTAAAAATAGCAGAAAAAGGTGTTGACACCGCATTTTGCCTGTGATATGATAGGAAAGCTCTCAAAAAGAGCTTTTTAAGGAATCCCTCCGGGGGAGGATGCCGGGCGGTGCTTGCGGCTGAACCGCGCTCCCTCTTTTCGGAATGAGATGTATATTTTGTTGGAGGTAAAAAGCTATGTCAACTACGATGCCTAAGGCCGGCCAGGTCGAGCGCAGCTGGTATGTGATCGACGCCGCCGGAAAGCCCCTGGGCCGTGTGGCCGCTCAGGCCACCGTGCTGCTCAGAGGCAAGCACAAGCCCACCTTTGCCCCCCATGTGGACTGCGGCGATCACGTGATCATCATCAACTGCAAGGACGCTGTTCTCACTGGCGGCAAGCTCGAAAAGAAATATTACTATCACCACACCGGGTATATCGGCCATCTGAAGGCCGTGCGGTATGACACCCTGATGAAGACCAAGCCCGAGCTGGCCATGCAGCTGGCTGTAAAGGGCATGATTCCCGCCAACTCCATTGGCCGGGACGAGCTGAACCGCCTGCGGGTCTATGCCGGCGCAGAGCACAAGCATGCCGCGCAGAAGCCCGCCCAGTGGAATCTATAAAGAGGAGGACGTAAAGAATGTACGAGACTGCACCTTATTTTTACGGCACAGGACGGCGCAAGAGCTCCGTCGCCAGAGTCCGTCTGTATCAGGGGACCGGCAAGGTCACCATCAATGATAGAGATATTGATGATTATTTCGGTCTGGATACTCTGAAGTACATTGTACGTCAGCCCCTGGCCCTCACCGATACCGATGGCAAGTTTGATATTGTCTGCCGGGTGTCCGGCGGCGGCGTTACCGGCCAGGCCGGCGCCATCCGTCACGGCGTTGCCCGCGCCCTGCTCCAGTATGACAGCGAAAATCTTCGCTCTCAGCTGAAGAAGGCCGGCTTCCTTACCCGCGACCCCAGAATGAAGGAGAGAAAGAAGTACGGTCTGAAGGCCGCACGCCGCGCTCCCCAGTTCTCCAAGAGATAAGTATTGTTATCTTACAGCAGCACCTGCGTTTGCGGGTGCTGTTTTTCTATAATTTATCGAGCATTCCTCGCTGTTATTGCCGAGCAAAAGATCCTTCGGATCTTCTCGAGGAATCTTGAATAGCAGAAATTATCTGCCTTACTCTAACTGCTAACTACTAAGAACTAAAGGCTAAAAACAGAAAGCTCCCTGGAGCATTCACAGCTTCGGGGAGCTCTGCTTTCCATACTATAAATAAGTAGTATTCGCTCAACGATACTTGGGAAGCCAGTTACCGTGAGCCTCAATGAGATCGTCCACCATTTTGATGATGGTGTCGATATCCAGCTCGCTGCCGGTATGGGGATCCAGCATGGCGGCCTGGTAAATGTGCTCCTTTTTCTGAGTAACGGCGGCTTCAATGGTGAGAAGCTGTACGTTGATGTTGGTCATGTTCATGGCGGCACACTGTACCGGCAGTTTTCCCACATGGCAGGGGTGTACGCCCATGCCGTCGATCAAACAGGGCACCTCCACACAGGCGTCTGCGGGCAGGTTGTCGATCAGACCGGCGTTCAGCACGTTTCCGCCGATTTTATAGGGCGTATTCGTGACAATGGATTCCATGATATGAGAGGCGTACTCCCTGGAGCGCTCATGAGACAGTTTGTGGCTTTCTCTCAGCTCATCCCGTTCCTTGGCCCAGCCCGCGATCTGGTTTACGCAGCGGCGGGGGTATTCATCCAGAGGAATGTTGAAGCGGTCGATCAACTCCGGATATTTAGACTTGATATAAAACATATTGTATTCGGCATTGTGCTCGCTGGACTCGGTGCAGTAATAGCCGAATTTATCAATGTAGTCCAGCCGCACCATGTCGTTATGCTTTTCGGAGGCGTTCTTTTCCTTGGCCCGTTTTTTGATCTCGGGGTAGAGATCCACGCCGTTCTTATCCTTCAGCTCCAGAAGCCAGCCCATGTGGTTGATTCCGGCGATCAGTTCCTTGCGGCCCTCCAGCTTATCCTCCATACCCAGCTCGTTTAGCAGAGTTTCGCTGCATACCTGGACGCTGTGGCACAGGCCCACGGTCTTGACGGCGGTATAGCGCTGCATAAAGCCGGAAAGCATGGCCATGGGGTTGGTGTAGTTCAGGAACCATGCGTCCGGGCAGACTTCTTCCATGTCTCTGGCGAAATCCGCCATCACGGGAATGGTGCGCAGCGCACGCATAATGCCGCCAATGCCCAGGGTATCGCCGATGGTCTGGCGCAGGCCGTACTTTTTAGGCACCTCAAAATCGATGATAGTGCAGGGATCGTACAGCCCCACCTGAATGGCATTCACCACGAAATCAGAGCCCCGCAGGGCTTCCTTCCGGTTTTCCACGCCCAGGTAAGTGGTAATCTTTGCATGGCCGCCCATGGTATCGTTCATGGTGCCGATGATCTCCGCGCTTTCCGAAAGGCGGGTGCCGTCAATATCATACAGAGCGAACTCCGCGTCCCGCAGCACCTCGCTGCACATGCAGTCCCCCAAAACATTCCGGGCGAATACGGTGCTTCCCGCTCCCATAAACGTGATCTTTTTCATAGTATGTTTCCTTTCCGTTTGCGGCATTTGCCGTGATCTGCAATTAGTGTATCATATCGGCTTGAAAAGTGTATTGCAGGATGTGGCCTTGTTTTGGTATAATGTGTGTTGTTTCAAAAAATTTCCGGCTGATAAAAGATCGATTTTTCAAAAAGGAAGAAGGAAAAACGAAGTATGTCTACACACAGCCTGCTTTTGAATAATCAGGAATTTCAGGAGATCAACCCCATACAGGCCGGTTGGGAGCGCTGCCAACCCGGTCATTTCTTCGGCCCGGCGCTGCGTCCCTTTGTTCTTTTGCACTATGTGGTATCCGGCCAGGGCATATTCCAAACGGAAGGCGGAAGCTTTCCGGTGGGGCCGGGGCAGATCTTTGTGATCCATCCCGGAGAAACCACTTTTTATCAGGCTTCTCAGGAAAACCCCTGGCACTATATCTGGATCGGCTTTGAAGCGGGGCTTTCCCTGCCGAAGGCCCTGCGATCCCCTGTGATCACCCTTCCCCAGGCAGGGCAGATCTTTTCCGCCGTGCCCGAGCTCTCTCACCGGCAAAGCGGGCGGGAAGCCAGCCTGTGCGGAAAGATTTGGGAGCTTTTGTCCCTGCTGGAGCAGGAACCCGGGGAAGTCCCCGTTCAAAAGGAAAAGCAGGTCTATGTGAACAAGGCCAAAACCTTTATGGAAACAGAGTATATGCGGGGCGTCTCTATTACGGCTCTTGCCGGAAAGCTCAATCTGGACCGCAGCTATTTCAGCAAGCTGTTTAAAGAAAGCACTGGGAAAAGTCCTCAGCAGTACCTAACCGATCTGCGGCTGGAAAAAGCGGCGGAGCTTTTACGAAAATACGAAAAAACTCCGGGAGAGGCTGCCGCCGCGGTAGGCTATCCTGACGTATTCAGTTTTTCCAGAATGTTTAAGCGCCGCTTTGGCATTTCTCCCCGGGAATATCAAAAGGGGAAACCCTGAAGGCGACCATTTCCTTTTGCTGCAGGTTTTGAAATTTTCCCCATACAGGCTTTCCGAAAAAACGCAATTTTCATTGACAGAAACAGAAAAAATGCTACACTGTGTGTAGATACATACAGTGCAACACATAGCAGGGTTCCGGTTATAGTTCCCTATTTACCAGAAAGGATGGATCACAATGAAATTTACGATCGTAGGAGCAGGAAGCTCTTATACCCCCGAGCTGCTGGACGAAATGGGCGCCAGGAAAGATTCTCTGCCTGTAAAAGACATTGTTTTATATGACATCAATGAGGAGCGACTGGAGATCATGACAGGCTTTTGCAGGCGCTTTGCAAAGCAGTTGGGCTTAAATGTCTCGATCTCCTCTACAACAGATCTGGAAAAGGCGCTGTACGGGGCGGATTTTGTGGATACCCAAATTCGCGTGGGAGGAAACAGGCAGCGTGTAAAAGATGAAAAGATCCCTCTCAAGTATGGGCTGATCGGTCAGGAAACCACCGGAGCCGGCGGCATGATGAAAGCGTTCCGCACCATTCCGGTGATGCTCAATGTGGCCCGGAAAATGGAGGAGCTGTCTCCGAACGGGTGGATCATCAACTATACCAATCCCACAGGCCTGGTAACAGAAGCGGTTACCAAAAACACCAAGGCAAATATTGCCGGCTTCTGCTCCGGCGGGATTTTTCCAAAAATGTGGGCAAAATCGTCCATGGGGATTGATTATGACCGGGTGCAATATGACTATGTGGGCCTAAATCACATGAACTTCATCAGCAATATCACTATCGATGGCCGCCCCATTGCAAAAGAAGAATTTACGAAGCTTGCCAATGCGGACGGCTCTGTAAAAACGGAAATAAATGAGCTGTTCGGCGTTTTGACAAGCCCTTACCTGCAATATTATTATCAGACCGGTGAAAAGGTCCAGAGCCTTCGGGAAGCGAAGCAGACAAGAGGAGAGTTCGTTCAGGAGCTGGAAAAAGAAGTATACGCCGCTTATGCCGATGAAAATAATTTTGAAAAGCCTGCCGCTTTGGCAAAGCGGGGCGGCGGCGGTTATTCTGAAGTGGCTATGAATTTCGTCAACGCGGTGTATAACAATGTGGATACCGAGATGGTAGTAAATGTTCCGAATCAGGGCGCCATACGGTTTCTGCCCGATGACGCTGTTGTGGAGATCCCCTGTCTGGTAAACAAGCGGGGTATGAAGCCTCTGCATGTGGCCCATGTTCCGGAAATGTGCTGGGGCCTGATCGCCGCTGTAAAGAATTATGAGCAGCTGGCGGTAGACGCGGCGGTGGAAGGCAGCATTACCAAAATGAAATGGGCGCTGATGGCACACCCGCTGGTTCGTGAGTATGATTTAGTAGAAAAGCTTGTGCCGGAGTTGTTGGAAGCCAATAAAGAGTTCCTTCCGCAGTTTCGCTTAAAATAAGAAGCAGGGAGGGAATGAAGCGTTGCGATACGTACTGGGACTGGATCAGGGTGGAACAAAAACCCACGCCATGATCGCGGACGAAAACGGCGTCATTTTAGGCATGGGGCAAAGTAAGGGGGCCTGCCATTCCTCTCAGGGCATGGACGCCGCCATGGCACAGATCGAGCTGGCAATCCGGCAGGCAGTGGAGCAGAGCGGCGTCACCATGGATTTGATCACCGCAATGTACGGAGGATTGACCGGCATCGATTGGGAGTACGAAAAAGAATTGCTGACCGTGGAACTCCGGAAACGGTTCGGCATAGAGAATACCCATGCGGTCAATGATTGCATCATTGCTTTCAGGGCCGGAACAGACAGCGAGCAGGGCTGTGTGCTGTGTGCCGGAACTGGGTTTAACTGCGCTGTGCGAAAAAGCAAAACCGAGGAATTTGCGTTTGGGTTTTATATTGCCGATGAACACCAGGGAGGCGGCGCTCTGGGGCAGAAAACCATCCAGGCGGTTATCAACGCGGAATCGGGCTTGGGAGAACCCACTCTGCTGTCAGAAAAGCTTCTCAAGCGGTTTCAGGTTCCCAATGTAGATGAGCTGCTGTACCGGGTGGTAACAGGAAGCATCGGCAGTCAGGATAAATTGCAGCTGCCGCTGCTGCTGGAACAGGCCGCTCTGGAAAATGATCCTGTTGCACTGCAGATTCTTGCCGATTACGGACGCGACACGGCCCGGTATGCGATTGCCGGAATGAGACGCCTGGGATTGCTGGAAACAGCTCTCGATGTGGTTTTATCGGGCAGCGTCTTTAAATGCAGGGCTCCGGTGCTTCGGGATACCGTTATTTCGGAAATTCACAAATTTGCCGCCCGGGCAAACATCATCAACTGCCGATACGAACCCATTGTTGGAGCAGTTCTGCTGGCGCTGGAAGAACTGGGGCGGCCGCTTTCCCGGGAAATTTATGAAAATATCGAAAGCGCGTCAGGGCGTTTTCCTGTTCTGAGATAGAAGAGGCTTGGTTGTTGATCGGTTACCAGAAAGGACTTCCCCCATTGGGGAAGTCCTTTTACTAGACTCCTTATTTGCCTGTATCTGGCGGCAGTTCCGGCTAACGATCTTTGCAGCTTATTTGCAAATCTACAACTTTGTAACATATTATTGACAAACCTACATTGACTTTTCTTCAGCAATCCTGTAAAATCAAATTATATGAGCTTTGGGAGGAATTTCATTGAGAAAAGGCAAATTTGGCATAGTTTTATACGCTTATCCTCTGGCGGCTTTTGCCGCAGTTATTCTGAAGGCTCCCTGGCTCTGCACTGTGCTGCTGGCAGCCGCCATTTTTGTGGAGCAGGACGAGTGGGCCAGCCGGCAAACGCTGCAGGCCTGGTTTCTTTCTCTGATCGTCAGCTTTTTCAACGATATTTTGAGAAATGTGGTCTCCTGGTTCTCTATTCCCTTCTTTTCCAATGCGTTCAGCGTAGCTGCCACGGTGCTTTCCGTCATTGTTTACCTGGGCGCCATCATTCTCAGTATTCTGGCTATCACCAGAGTGATGAAGGAGCAGGAAGCGGATATTCCCCTGTTCTGTGAGCTTTCTTACAAGATCTATGGGAAAAACCGCCCCAAGCCCATCAATTACGCTC
>CAMVYG010000037.1 GCA_947171615.1 uncultured Clostridia bacterium | reverse complement strand
GCCCTCCTGTAACAAATGATATTTTGGTTCTGAATTACTATAATTATTTAACTTGATTTGCGCCGGATCGCCGCAAGTTTATGGCAAATCGGGATCAGAACATAAAATATAACATAAAATATAACACACTATTGCGGCAATTTCAAGCGCAAAAAGACACTTGGAAAATTATAACGCATCCACGTTGTAATTTCAAGACTAATATAACGTAAATCAACATCTAACAGTGTGGCGGGCTTTCGGGTAAAATAATGGTATATTCAATATAAAGTAGGTTGGATTATGCAGGAAATAGATGTGATCGCGCGCATTCAGGCACTTTGTAAAGCTCGCGGCTGGACGGCCTACCGTTTAGCAAAAGAAAGCGGTATGACTTATTCAACACTGAACACCATATTAAACAAAACGAAGTCTCCCTCCCTGCCTACGATCTTGCGTCTTTGTGAGGGGTTCGGTATTACTTTGGCGCAATTCTTTTCCGATCAGGATGAATCCGTCTTTTTTACTTCGGAGCAAAAGGCCCATATGAATTGTTGGGAACAGCTGAGTCCGCAGGGGAAGCAGCTGGCGGGCAGTTACATACAGGGTCTGCTGGACATGCAGCAGTTTTCCGATGAAAAAGAGAAAAAGGATTTTGAGTAGACGGCTTGCGCATATGATTTCAGAACAGGTACACAGTCTGATCTGTACAGATCAGACTGTGATTGAGCTGTGAGAAAGACAGTGTTGAACGGGTATGGGCCTGTTTGCGAGTGATAAAATAAGCATAAAGAAAGAGCGGACGCATACCGCGTTCGCTCTTTCTTTATGCTGCCAACACCATCGGTTAACAAAGGTCAATGGGAAAAGCACAGTTTTCAGTATTTATCGTTTAGGACTTGTTTGAAAAATCGAAAATGGCTCGTTATGGAAAAAATCGTCTTTTCCTCTATTTTCAAACAGGTCCTGGGCGATCCGGTTTTACAATTTTTACTGCACCACCAGCGCCAGTGCGGTGATATCGTCCTCGTGGCCGTCGCTTCGCCGTTTTTGGGCTTCTTCTGTAATGCGCTCCGCCAGCAGATTGGGATTTTCGCTTTCATCCCAGTTTAACACCATATCGGTAAGCCATCCGGTGCCGGAAACCATTACGCCGTCGGAGATCATCACTACCAGATCGCCTTCTGTCAGCTCCCGTTCATAAGAGGCAAATTCCACATGGGGCATGATGCCTACCGGAACGCTGGAGGACTCGATCACATCGATGTACTTTCCTCTGCGCACAATGGTGCAGGCAGCCCCGGCCTTTCGGAATTCCGCTTTTCCGGTGAACAGGTCGATACAGGTCACGTCCAGAGTGGCCAGAGATTCATCGCCGGATTTGGCGATCAGGGCGGAATTCACCGTTTGCAGCATGCTGTCAAAGCCGATGCCCGCTTTCAGAAGGTTTTCCGCCATGGCGGAGGTCATAGCGCCGTCCACCGCCGCCCGACCGCCGGTTCCCATGCCGTCACTGAGCACGGCGATCAGCCTGCCGCAGCCATCGTAGAAGACGCTGGCGCTGTCGCCGCAGAAGGAGCCGTTTCTGGCGCAGTATTGAGAAAAGCCTCTGCCAACGTCAAAGGCGGGGCGCTGGCACATTTGGATCCGGCAGGTTTCCTCAGAGGAGCTGACGCAGGGCGGGGAGAACACCCGGCCGCAGGCGGCGGAGATCTCCTTGGTAAACACCGCCCGGTTCAGCCGTTTCTGGCGCTCTCTGTGGATCTCCGCTTCCACTGTCATGCGCCCGAAGCGGTCCAGGCGGCAGCATACCTCCAAAGGCTCCACGCCGTTGTCCCGCAGAATATCATCCACCCGCTGGGCGGCTTCCTCATCGAAATGCTGATACAGGGAAAATTCCCCGGCCATTTCCTCCAAAATGCCGGCGGTGGTACGGAAATGCTGTTCGGCGGCTTCCCGCACCTGGGCGGCTCTTAGCTCGGCGGCTTCCTTCATGAGATAACGCCCATAGTTTTTGTTGATCTCTTCCTTCATTTCACCGGGCCGTTTGCAGCGGTCTGAAAATTCCTGAGTAAAGTCGGAAGTTTCCACTTTTCCCTTTTCTCTCAGCGCTTTTTGCAGTTGGGAGAAATTCTCCAGCGTCTGCTCCTTGTGCTTTCTCCAGCATACCGCGCTCATGGCACAGCCTGCGCAGACGGCTTCCGTGGAACGGTTATAGACCCCCTGCAAATTGGGGGCGCAGACCTCGGAAAGCTTTTGAGAGATCTCCTCTACTGAAGAATAGACATTGGAAAGGGCTTCCGAAGCATGGCGCAGACGCATGACGATGTTGTTGCGCAGAGCGCCTCCGCTGAGAGTATCCTTGCGCACGCCGAACAGCTCGGTAAGCCGCCTGCTTCTGGGCAGCACCATATAGATCACCGTGGCGGCGGCCACTTCAACAGCGCCGGAGATCATTTGGGAATTCCCTGTTCCGGCCTGGAGGGAGGCAACGCCGTGGGAAATGATAAAGGCCGCCGCCGTGGCCACCTTTCCCATGGGAGAGAATACCCCTGCCATCAGGCCGCCCAGGCCGTAAGCGCCGGATAAGTAGGAAAGCCCCGCCGTGGAAAGCCCCTGGATCGCCCCGGCGGTAACACCGGCTACCGTGCCGCCGCTGATCCCGCCTACCCGGGCGCAGTAGATCACCATCAATACCATGAACACCCGGCCAAGAGAGACGCTTGCCACCGTAACGCCGGAAAAAGAGAGAACCAGCACGCCTACCGTAACCGCCAGAGCCGCCACGTCCCCGCTGTCATACAGGCCGTTGGATTTGGAACGCCCGTCTCCGGAGCGGCCCTGCAACAGATTTGAGGTGCGGCTCAGAAAATAGGAAACACCCGAACCCAAAAAGGATTCCGCCAGATATAAAGCAGCGGAATAATTGACGGAGCCGCTTAAAAACACCATGGTAAGCCCTGTCAGCAGCAGGGGCAGAAAAGTGACTGCCGGGGCATACAGGGGATGGGTATTCACCGCCTTCAGCTCCGAAAGAGACCAGCGGATGGCCGCCACCGCCACCAGAGCCGCTGCATAGCGCACAGAAACATAGACCGGCGAGGGCAGCAGATAGCCGAAAAACGCGCCGAATACCGCCGCCCACATGCCGCTTTTCGGTACGGCTGCCGCCGCGGCCACGCCAAAGGGCGCATATTTTCCGAACACCAGCCCACGGGAGCAGAGCAGGCCGGAAAAGAAACTCATAAGAACCGTAATGACTTTTCTCGCGTAGATGGAGTGCAGATACTCCTCCAAGCGGCCGAACATTTGCCGAACCCTCGATCCTTCCATCAGGAACACCGCCTTATGTAAAATTATGGGAAACCAGCTATGCTGTTGGTAACGAAATTATACCTATCCTGGAAAAAAATTCCTGTCACTAAATGGCAGTAATTTTCTGTCATTTTACAGAATAAAAGGAAAATTCAAAAGGCTTTTTGGAAGCTTTAACTTCATCGTGACGAAAAAATTATGTAAAATGAATTATGAAAAGTAACGAAGAGGACGGCATGCTAACAAAAATTTGACTTTTTGTTGTGGGAAGCATATAATACATAAAAACGGCAAACTGTGTTTTGCCGGAAGCATATGGAAAACCGAGGAACGAGAAGAGTACCACGTTTGTCTTTCCTGAAGAGAGCTGCCGGGGGTGGAACGGCGGCGGAAGAAACGCGGGAATGGGCTCGTTGGGTCCGGGCAGGAAATGGCCCGGCGTATTCCCGGCGTTTACGGGAAAGAGTGGGTGTGGGCGGAACCGTTCATGCCAAGCTGGGTGGTACCGCAGGAAATTTGCCTGTCCCTGTGCGCGATAGCGCAGGGGCAGGTTTTTTTATTTCATAAAAATTGTCTCTCGAAAGGGGATCATGTGATTGATTTATCAGTTTTCAGAAAGGGTAAAAAGCTTAAAGCCTTCGGCGATCCGGGAGATTTTGAAAAATTCCTCCGCACCAGGGGTGATCCCGCTGTCGGCGGGGAATCCCGCGCCGGACGCCTTTCCTTATGAGGAGATCCGGCGGCTGTCGGCAGAGCTTTTGGAGCGCGCGCCGGTGGAGGCCCTGCAGTACAGCGTAACGGAGGGGTATGCTCCCTTGCGGGAACATTTGCGTTCCTATATGAAAGAAAAGCATGGAATCGGCACAGAGAGCGATGAGATCCTGATTACCAGCGGCGCGCAGCAGGTTATGGATCTGCTGACGAAAACCCTTTTGAATGAGGGGGATACCGTACTGTGCGAAGCTCCCAGCTTTATCGGCTCTCTCAATACCTTCCGATCTTACCGGGCAAGGCTTTGCGGCATTCCCATGGAGGAAGACGGCCTTTCTCTGGAAAAACTGGAGGAAGCGCTCAAGCGGGAAAAGAATGTAAAATATCTTTACACGATCCCCAATTTCCAGAACCCCTCCGGCATTACCATGAGCCTGGAAAAGCGCAGGCGGGTCTATGAGCTTTGCCGGGATCACGGCGTCATGATCCTGGAGGACAATCCCTATGGCGATCTGCGGTTTGTGGGGGAAGATCTTCCTCCCATCAAGGCCTTTGACACGGAAGGGGTCGTACTGTATGCGGGGTCCTTTTCCAAGGTGGTCTCTCCCGGTATGCGGGTGGGCTATGCCCTCGGCCCCAGGGAAGTGATCCAGAAAATGGTGGTCTGCAAGCAGGGGGAAGACGTCCACTCCAATATCTGGGCGCAGATCATCTGCCACCGGTTTATGACGGAGTGCGATTATGAAGCCCACCTTTGCCGTTTGCGGGAGATATACCGCAGGAAAAGCGAGGTGCTTCGGGCCGCCATGGAGCAGCATTTTCAGCCGCTGATCTCCTGGAATGAATTTCAGGGCGGGCTTTTTGCCTGGTGCACCCTGCCGGAGCAGATCGATATGCTGGAATTTGTGAAGCGGGCGGCGGAAGAAAAGGTCTGTGTGGTGCCGGGTACGGCGTTTTTGACGGATGAATCGGAGCCATGCCGTTCCTTCCGGGTGAATTTTTCCACCCCCACCGACGAGCAGCTTGCGGAAGGCATTGAGGTTTTGGGGCGGCTGGCACGGGAAATGGCCGGTTAACAAGTTGCCTCAAATGAAGAAATGACTAAACCATATTTAATTTTACAAAAGGAGACTTACAAATGGAAAATGAGCAGAAAAAAAGAGTGCTGAGCATGTATCAGTGTACGGGAACCTTTACTTTGGGAAATTATCTGGGAGCCCTGCGCAATCATGTGCGGCTTCAGGACAAGTATGAATGCGTATACGCTCTGGCGGATCTTCACGCCATTACCGTGCGGCAGGAGCCCGCAAAGCTCCGCCGGTATACGCTGGAGGCTTACGCCTATCTGCTGGCTATGGGTATCGACCTCGATAAGACCATTTTCTTTATCCAAAGCCAGGTGCCGGAGCATTCCCAGCTGGCGTGGATCTTAAACTGCTATACCCAGTTTGGGGAGCTTTCCCGCATGACCCAGTTTAAGGATAAGTCCCAGAAGCACGCGGACAATGTAAATGCCGGGCTCTTTACCTACCCCTGCCTGATGGCGGCGGATATTCTGCTGTATCAGGCCGATCTGGTGCCTGTGGGGGCCGACCAGAAGCAGCATGTGGAGATCGCCCGGGATATCGCGGAACGCTTTAACGGCCTTTACAGCCCCACCTTTACCGTGCCGGAGCCGTTGATCCCGGAGCGCGGCGCCAGGGTCATGTCGTTGCAGGACCCCACAAGAAAAATGTCCAAATCCGATGAGAATATGAACGGCACGATTCTGATGTCCGACGACCCAGATATCATTATGCGGAAGTTTAAGCGGGCCATTACAGACAGCGATTCCTGTGTGCGCTATGGCGAGGGAAAAGCCGGGGTCAATAACCTGATGGATATTTATTCCTGCGTAACGGGAAAGACCATGGAGGAGATCGAACGGGAATTTGAAGGCAAGGGCTATGGGGACTTCAAGCCCGCCGTGGCGGAGGCTGTGATTTCAGAGCTGCGCCCTGTGCAGGAGGAATTCCGGCGGCTGATGGAGGATAAATCGTATCTGGAAAAATGCTATTCCGAAAACGCCCCCAGAGCACAGCGGATCGCCAGGAAGACCCTGCAAAAGGTCATGAAGAAAATCGGCTATGTGCTGTGATGTTCGCTTTTTGAGAGATCACGGAAAAGGCTCTCGAAGCCGATCAACAGAAAGTGAGGAAGCTCCTTATGCTGCAATTTGTGCTGGGCCGTGCGGGAAGCGGAAAAACGGAATATCTTCGCCGTATGCTGGCAGAGCGCAGCAAAAGCGGTGGGGAAGGGCTTATCATGATCGTTCCGGAGCAGTATTCCTTTGAAACGGAAAAGGCCATGCTCCGGCTTTGCGGAACCAAACGGGCCAATGAAATTCAGGTGTACAGCTTCACCAGGCTCGCGGAAGCCGTGTTTCGCCGGGAAGGAGGAGCGGCAGGCCGCAGGCTCAGCGACGGCGGACGGCGCATTTTAATGTCTTCCGCACTGATGGCCTGTGAGGATCAGCTGGAGGTATACCTGAACGCCGCCAAAAGCGGCAGGGTGACGGATATCATGCTCACGGCGGTCAACGAAATGAAAATGTGCGGCATTTCCCCGGAGCAGCTTTCCGAGACCGCCCGCAAGCTGGGGAAAACCGGGCTTTCCAAAAAGCTTTCGGAGATCGCCCTGCTGTATGGTGCCTTTGAAGCGCTGGTGGAGGCCTCCTACCTGGATTCCAGAGACGATCTGACCCGCTTGGCGGAGGCCCTTCAAACCAGTGAGTTTTTCCGGGGCTGCACGGTGGCGGTAGATTCCTTCGAGGGCTTTACCGCCCAGGAGATGGCGGTGCTGACGCAGATTTTGCGCAGGGCGGAAAGCGTCACGGTGGCCCTGTGCACCGATGGCAGAGACCAGGAGGGGACCGGGCTTTTTGCTTTGGTGGAGCGCACCCGCTTCCGCCTGCTGCGGGCAGCGGAGGAAAACGGCGTACCAGTGCAGCCGCCTGTAGAGCTCACTGCCGCGTCCCGGTTTCAAAATGAAAACCTGAAGCTTTTGGAAGCCCAGCTTTTTTCCGCGGAAGAGCTGCTTCCTTCTCCCGACCATGAGGGGATCGAGATCTTTGAAGCAAGAGACGCCTATGAGGAATCGGAATTTGTGGCTGCCACCATTCGGCGGCTGGTGCGGGAAAAAGGCTGGCAGTACCGGGATTTTGCCATTATCTGCCGGACGCCTGAGCACTATTACGGCAGCCTGGACGTGGCCTTGAAAAAGCGGGGGATCCCCTGCTTCGTTTCGGAACCTGCCCGGGTAGACGCCGAGCCTGTCATGCGGTTTTCTCTGGAAGCCTTTGAAGCGGTGCGCTCCGGCTTTTCCACCGACAGCCTGCTGGAAATGCTGAAAACAGGAGTTTCCGGCTTTATGGCGGAAGAAATTTCCGATCTGGAAAATTACGCCTTTCTCTGGAAGATAAACGGCTCAGACTGGCGGGAGGAATTTGTCCGCCACCCCGGCGGCTTCGGTCAGAAAATGACTGAGAAGGACAGCCTTGCCCTCCGGCGGCTGAACCGGCTGCGGGAACGGCTCATCAGGCCGCTGTTACGGTTTTCCGCGGCTACACGGGACGCCTCCGGCGCGGAGATCTCCCAGGCGGTGTATGATCTGCTGGAGGAATACGGTATGGAGGAGAATCTTCCCGCCTATTGCCGGGCTTTGGAGGAGGCCGGAGAGGACGGCCTTGCCGCCAGGCAGCTTCGGGTGTGGGAGCTGCTCATGGAGCTTTTAGATCAGCTTCACAGCATTCTGGGAGACAGAAAAACGCCCCGGGATCGGTATTTCCATCTCCTAAAAGAGGTGGTTTCCGCCGAGGATGTTTCGGAAATTCCCCAAACGGTGGACGAAGTGATTTTCGGCACGGCGGAGCAGGTACGGCAGTCCTCGGTAAAGGCCGCTTTTCTGATCGGCTGCTCTCAGGGGGATTTTCCCTTAACGCCCAAGGCTTCCGGCGTGTTTTCCGATGCGGAACGCCGGACGCTGATCGCCATGGAGCTGCCTTTGGGAGATCCCCTGGAGCAAAAAGCCATCGAGGAACGGTATTTGGCCTATTCCGTGGCCTGCCTTCCCTCGGAACTTTTGATTCTCAGCTGGCCCCGAAATGTTGGAAGCGAGGAAAAGGAGCCAGGAGAGCTGGTCTCCGCTGTGCGGGAGATTTTCCCCTCATTAAAACCGCTTCATGCTTTGCCGGACGAATATTTTTCTAATTCCGAGGAAGCGGCCTTTTCCCGCATGGCGGCCCACTTTACGGAAAACACGGAGGAAGCGGCGGCTTTCCGGCTGCTGTTCCGGGGAAACCCGGCTTATGAAGGGCGGCTCAGGGCGTTGGAGCGGGCAGCCGGCCGGCGGCCAGTGGAGATGGAGGATAAGGAGCTTGCCCGGAAGCTGTTCGGGAAGGACATGTTCCTCTCTCCCACCCAGATCGAAACCTTTCACAGCTGTCCCTTCAAATATTTCTGCCGGTACGGGATCAGCGCCAAAGAACGCAGACCCGCTGAGGTAGACGTGATGCAGTACGGCACCCTGATGCACTATCTCTTTGAGCAGGTGTTCCGGGAGGGCGGGGAAGCTCTGGAACAAAGCTCAGAGGAGGAGCTTCTGGAATGGGTGCAGCGGCTGATTTTGGACTATGCCCGGGAAAATATGGGCGGCCTTGAGCTGCTCAGCAGCAGGGAAAAGTACCGGCTGGAACGCATGGGCAAATCTGCCTGTAAGCTCATTCGCCATGTGGAGGAGGAATTGGCTCAAAGCCAATTTCAGCCCAAATATTTTGAATTGGGTCTGGGAGAGGACCGGGAATATCCGCCTTTGCGGGTGGAAGCCGGAGACGGAGTCGTTGTCACGGTGGGCGGCACCATTGACCGGGCAGATTCCGTGGTGCTGGAGGACGGAAAGGAATATGTGCGGGTCATCGATTATAAAACCGGAAAGAAGCTGTTCCGGCTGGCAGATGTGCTCTATGGCCTGAATATGCAGATGCTGGTATACCTGGCCGCGCTGGTGGAAAGCGGAAAGGAGCTTCCGGCAGGAATTTTATATATGCCGGCGGCGGAGCCTTCCGTTTCCGTGGAGCGGGGCGCGGACGAAGCAAAGATCAAAAAAGAAGCAGATAGGCAGCTTCGCATGAGCGGGCTGGTGCTGGATAACAATGAGATCATCCGGGCTATGGAGGCGGGCGCAAAGGGAAAGTTTATTCCGGCTTCTTTGAATCAGGACGGAACGCCGGGGCGGTTCAGCTCCGTGCTGGGAGAGGAAGAATTGCGGCAGGTGCTGGAATACTCCAAACGCCTGATCGCCTCTATGGGAAGCAAGCTGATGGAAGGCTGTGTGGAAGCCTCTCCCGCCATGATCAACCAAAATTCCTGCCGCTACTGCCCCTATGGCGCAGTGTGCGGGCAGGAGCACGGGGAAAAGGATATGATCCAGGATAAATCCTCTGCCGTTGAAGTGCTGGAAAAAATGCGGGCGGCTGTAGAAAGCCCTGTAGGGAAAGGAAGGTGAGGGCAGTGGCGCAGACCAGATGGACAGACAGCCAACAGGATGCCATTTCCGCCCGGCGGGGCACGGTGCTGGTGGCCGCGGCGGCGGGATCGGGCAAAACGGCGGTGCTGGTGCAGCGGGCCATTGAACGGCTGACAGACCCGGAGCACCCCACCTCTGCGGACCGCCTGCTGATCGTCACCTTTACCAAGGCGGCGGCAGCGGAAATGAGGGGGAGGCTGGAAAAGCGGCTGTTTGAGCTGCTGCGGAAAAATCCCGGAGATCCTTTGCTCCGCCGTCAAAGCCTGCTTTTGTCTCAAACCCATATCGGCACGGTAGACAGCTTTTGCGCGGAAATGCTGCGGGAATTCTTTCATCTGCTGGAGCTTTCCCCGGATTTCAAGATCGTATCGGACAAGCAGGAGGAAGAGCTGATCTCAGAAGCGCTGAACGAAGCTCTTTCCGAGGCTTTTCAGGAGGGCAGGATCACAGAGTTGGCAGATGCCTTTACCGGGGAGCGGGACGACAGGCGGCTGATGGAAATGGCCCTGACGCTCTACCGCTTTATGCAGTCTCACCCGTTCCCGGAAAAATGGCTGCGGGAAAAGACAGCCCTTTATACCCGGGGAGATTCCACTTTGTGGGAAAATGTGATTTTGCGGTATGCGGAGGAAACGGCGGAGCACTGTGAAAGCCTGTGCGCTTTTGCTTTAGAGGAAGCTCTTTCAGGCGGTGAAGTGGGGGCTGCCTTTGCGGACGCGCTGGCAGCGGACCGCTCGGAATGCGCCAGACTGCGGGCGCTGGCCGAAGCAGGAAGCTGGGACGATATTTCCGCGTTTTTGCAGGGTTTTTCCCTGAAACGCCGGGGCAGGCTCGTAGGCTTTGAGGAGGATCCTCTTCGCCGAAGGCTGGAAGCGGTGCGCAAGGAGGTAAAACGGGCGATAGAGGAGCTTTCCCGCTGTCTGTTCGGCAGCCGGGAGCAGTGCGGAGCGGAGCTGAAGGCGGCCGCGCCTCTTTTGGAAAGCCTGGCAGAGCTGACCCTGGATTTTTCCCGGAGATATGATGAAAAGAAGCGGGAAAAGAATTTCCTGGATTACAGTGACCTGGAGCATTTTGCCATTCGGCTTTTTTTGACCCCGGAGGGGGAAAAGACCGAAGCAGCAAAAGAAGTGGCGGCCAGGTTTGACGAGATCATGATCGACGAATATCAGGATATCAACGAGGTGCAGGATTCCCTGTTCCGGGCAGTGTCCCAAAATTCGGACAATTTATTTATGGTGGGAGACGTAAAGCAAAGCATTTACGGCTTCCGCCGGGCCATGCCGGAGATCTTTCTCCGGTGCCGCCGGTCTTTTCAAAAATATGACCGGGAAAAGGACCGCTATCCCGCCTATCTGGCGCTGGACAGGAATTTCCGTTCCCGCCGGGAAGTGACCGATACGGTGAATTTCGTGTTTTCCCGGCTGATGTCCCAGGCGGCGGGGGATATTGACTATACCGGAGAGGAGCGGCTGGTCTGCGGTGCGGATTACGGAGAAAAGCAGGGCTGTGAAACGGAGCTTGCCTTTCTTTCCCGCCCCACCTCTGTGCCGGCGGAAACAGCGGAGGGAGAGTGGATCGGAAAACGGATCCGGGAAATGATAGAGTCCGGTTTTACGGTCACTGAAAACGGAGCGGAGCGGCCCTTGACCTATGGAGATTTCTGTATTTTGATCCGCAGCGCCAATAAGCACGCCCACGCCTATGCGGTGGAGCTGCAAAAGCTGGGGATCCCGGCAAAGGCTTCGGTGGCGGGAGGGTTCTTTGCCGCCGCTGAGATCGGCGTAATGCTTTCTCTTTTGCAGGTAATCGATAACCCCAATCAGGATATTCCCCTTCTGGCAGTGCTGATGAGCCCCATTTACGGCTTTTCCCCGGACGATGCCGCCCGGCTCAGAGAGAAAACCACAAAAGAATCCATTTATGTGTCCCTTACAAGGTGTGCCGGGGAAGATCAGCGCTGTGAAAAAATTCTTCAGGAGCTGGGAGAGTACCGAAACCTGGCCGCTACTATGCCTTCCGACGCCTTTCTCACATTCCTCTATGAAAAAACCGGGTATCCTGAAATGGTGCTGGCCATGGAGGACGGCGGCGACCGAATTCAAAACCTGCGCTTGCTGCAGGGGTATGCCAGGGAATATGAGTCCTCGGGTTATCATGGAATTTCTGGATTTGTCCGGTTCTTAGACAAACTGCGGCGAAACGATTCGGATCTACAGGCGGCGGAAGCTCCGCCGGAGCAGCGAAACGCCGTGTCGATCATGAGCATTCACAAGTCAAAGGGCCTGGAATTTCCGGTCTGTATTGTGGCGGGCTGCGGCAGGAATTTTGTTTCCGACCAGCGTGCCGATGTGCTTTTGCACCCGGAGTTGGGGCTGGGGGTAAAGCTGCGGGATGTGAAGCGTTCTGCCCGGTTTACCACCACGGCGCGGGAGGCCATTGCCCTGGAAACCGCCCGCTCCGCGGCGGCGGAAGAACTTCGGGTGCTGTATGTGGCAATGACCCGGGCCAAGGAAAAGCTGATCATGGTAGGCTCCGGCAATGAAATGGAAAAAACGCTGGAACGCCTTGCCTTTGAGGTGACGGAGCAGGGGATTTCTCCCTATACGGTGCGGAGAGCGAAAAACGCGGCGGAATGGCTGCTGCTGTGCGCCCTGTGCCACCCGGACGGAACGGAGCTCAGGAAAACGGCGGACGCGGCTGCCGGCATCGTTTGCCGGGAGGATTATGCGCCCTGGCAGATCACCATGGAAGACTATGAGCCCCTGCCCCAGGAAGAAAAACAGGAGGAGGCGTTGGAGCCGGCGGAGCCGGATGAAGAATTGTACCGGCGGCTGAAAGAAAACATTGAATTTGTTTACCCGAAGGAAGCATCTTTGGGAATTCCCGTAAAGGTGGCGGCCTCCAGGCTGGCGGCGGAGCAGGGAGGCCGCCGGGAGGTGACTCTTTCCCGTCCCGCCTGGATGGGAGAAAAAGGAATGACCCCTGCCGAGCGGGGCATTGCCCTCCATGAATTTATGCAGTTCGCGGATTTTCAGGCGGTGCAGGAAGATCCCCAGGCGGAGCTTCGGCGGCTGGTGGACTGTGCGTATTTGACCCCAGAGCAGGCTGAGGTGGTAGAGCTTGAGAGGGCCCGGGCCTTTTTGGAAAGCGATTTGGGAAAGCGGGTGCTGGCTTCCGGAGAGGTGCGCAGGGAGCGGCGGTTTACCGCGATGATCCCCGCGTCTCTGGCCGAGCCGGGCCGGGAGGACGGAACGGAGGAGGTCGTGCTGCAGGGTGCGGTGGACTGTACCTTCACAGAGGGCGAAAAGCTTCATATCATCGATTTCAAAACAGACCGGGTAAAGACTATGGAAGAGCTTTGGGAGCGGTATTCCACCCAGCTCCGCCTGTATGCCGCCGCCATGGAGCAGGTTTCCGGCCAGGAGGTAGGCGAGCTGTTTCTTTATTCCACCCACCTGAACAAAGCTTTTGGGAAAAAGGCGTAGCGCGGTTTGGAAAAAATGAAGTCTCTTTTCGCATCTGCCAAACAGAGATGAGGGCACTGTTAAAACAGCGGATCGTAATTAAACGAACACAACAAGTATAAAATTTTGAAATAAGGGAGTATTGTAATGGCGGTTTTTAAATGCAAAATGTGCGGGGGTACCCTGGCAATCAACGAGAATCAAACTACGGCGGTATGTGAATACTGCGGCACCCAGCAGACTCTACCCAATCTCACCGATGACCGGCGGGCAAATTTGTACGACCGGGCCAACCACTTCCGCCGGAATGATGAGTTTGACAAGGCAGCGGGCATTTATGAACGAATTTTGACCGATGACAATACCGATGCCGAGGCGTATTGGTCGCTGGTGCTGTGCCGTTACGGTATTGAGTATGTAGAAGACCCACAGAGTCATAAGAGGGTTCCTACGATCAACCGGACACAGTATACTTCCATTTTTGATGACGATAATTACAAATCTGCCCTGCAATATGCTGATAGCGCACAAAAAGCAATTTATGAGGCAGAGGCGAAGGCAATCAACGAAATTCAAAAAGGAATTCTTGAAATTTCCCAAAAAGAAGAGCCTTTTGACGTGTTTATCTGCTACAAGGAAACCGACAACAATGGTAGGCGCACTCAGGACAGCGTGCTGGCCAACGACCTGTATCACCAGCTGACAAACGAGGGCTTTAAGGTGTTTTTCAGCCGCATCACTTTGGAGGATCAGCTGGGCACGGCTTACGAGCCGTACATATTTGCTGCCCTGAATAGCGCCAAGGTTATGGTGGTGCTGGGTACGAAGCCGGAGTATTTTAATGCCGTATGGGTGAAAAATGAATGGAGCCGCTATCTGGCACTTATCAAAAACGGCGCACAGAAGGTACTGATCCCCGCTTACCGGGACATGGACCCCTACGACCTGCCGGAGGAATTTTCCCATTTGCAGGCCCAGGACATGAGCAAGCTGGGCTTTATGCAGGACTTGATTCGGGGTATTAAAAAGCTGGCTGACGCGCCGGAGCAGAAAACTGCTGTTAAAGAAACCACAGTGGTCAACACCTCCGGCGGAGAGGTGGCGCCTCTCCTGAAACGCGCTTTTATGTTTTTAGAAGACGGAGACTGGGAATCCGCCGATGAATACTGTGAGAGAGTGCTTGACCTTGACCCGGAGAACGCCCGGGCCTATCTTGGCAAGCTGATGGCGGAACTGAGATGCAATACTACAAATGATTTTGTGAGTTGCTCAGAGCCGTTTGAGAGTAATGGGAATTATCAGAAAGCGATACGCTTTGCTGACGATGAGTTCAAAATTGAGCTTAATCACTATAGATTAATAGGATTTTACTATTCTGCTGTGGAAAAGATCAAAAGAGCCGTTTCAGAAGTAGATTTCAAAGAAGCGGCAGAGGAGTTTGCGAAGGCAGAAAACTACCAAGATGCGGTATCTAAACGACAGGAAAGCATTGAAAAAGCTGTAACTATTTGTAATGACAAGATTGCAGATTTCGAGGCGCAAATTTCGGATTTAAATAATGCAGTAGCAGATTTTGAAA
>CAMVYG010000036.1 GCA_947171615.1 uncultured Clostridia bacterium | reverse complement strand
GTGGGAGACCCTGCGGATCCTTCCGTTGAAATGGGCCCCTGTGTGCGGGAAGCAGACGCCATTGAGGTTGAAAGGCAGATCCAGCTGACGATCCAGCAGGGTGGAAAGCTGCTGTTGGGAGGCAAAAGAACAGGAGCTTTTGTGGAGCCGACCGTTTTGGAGGTTCCCAAAGACGCGGAGATCGCAAAGGATATGGAATGCTTTGGCCCCGTATGGCCGCTGATTCCCTTTGATTCCATGGAAGAGGCCCTGGAAATTGCCAACAATACCATATTCGGACTTTCCTCCGGGGTGATCACTTCCAATATGGAAGTAGCCATGAAGGTTGCCAACCGTATTGAAGCGGGAGCCTGCATCATTGGCGGAAGCGGAAACTACAGATTGGCGCACCAGCCCTTTGGCGGCTACAAATACTCAGGAGTGGGAAGAGAAGGCGCGGTGTCAACTCTTGAGGAAATGACCCAGCAGAAAACCATCGCCTTGAAAGGGATCCTGAACGATTGAGTGATCTTCAAAGGAGACCGCTTCGCGGTTTAGACCTTTGCCTCAAATATTCCTGCGGCAATTTTGGCAAAGGTCAAAACCGTCTCAAATTCAATAAGGAATGATTGATTATTATGAGAACAAAATCGACTTTGGGAAAACGCATTTTGAAAAGCTGGCCTCTGTATACCATGCTGATTCCGGGTATGATTTACCTGATCATCAACAACTATCTACCCATGTTTGGAATTTTCATAGCGTTTAAGAAAGTGAATTATTCTGTGGGAATTTTGAACAGCCCGTGGGCCGGTTTTTCCAATTTCACGTATTTGTTTGCTTCAAACGATGCGTATATCATGTTCAGAAATACGATCCTTTACAATCTGGCCTTCATTATACTGGGAAATCTTCTTGGCCTGATTGTCGCCATTGCACTGGATACTGTAAAAAACCGTTTCTTTAGAAATTCAGCACAGGTAGTCATACTGATCCCGCATTTGCTTTCAACGATCATTGTGACCTATATCGTTTACGCTTTCCTGAATGAGCAGAATGGTTTTATGAACAACTCTATTCTGCCGCTGTTCAACATAGACCCGATCAGCTGGTACAACACTCCCGGGCCATGGCCTGTGATCCTGACCCTTGTATATTTGTGGATGTCTATCGGCTATACGTCGATTCTGTATTATTCAACGCTGATCGGGATCGATAAGACGTTTTACGAGGCCGCGGTGGTAGATGGGGCTTCGCTGTGGCAGCAGATTTTCAAAATCACAATTCCCTGCATGAAGAAAACCATTATTATTCTTCTGATCCTTGCAGTGGGCCGGATCTGCTTTTCGGACTTTGGGCTGTTTTATCAGGTTCCCATGCACAGCGGACTGCTTTATCCCACAACGCAGACGATCGATACCTTTGTGTATAGAGCGCTGCTGGAGCAGAACAGTATCGGAAGATCCTCGGCAGCCGGATTGTTCCAGTCGGTTCTCGGCTTTGTGCTGGTTGTGTCCACGAATTTCATTGTCAGAAAAGTGGACGCGGAAAGTTCTTTGTTTTAAGGAGGTGGGCAGATGATTACAAAAAGCAAGGTTTTTATCACGATACAGTATATCTTTTTGGCCTTTCTGGTCATTGTTGCCATCGTTCCTTTTTGGCTGCTGATCTCAAGCTCCTTTACCACTGAAAAGGAAATTATCGAAAACGGCTATTCCCTGATTCCACGGGTAGTCACTTTTGATGCCTACCGTTATCTCTTTTCCGTAAGCGCGGGAGTTTTGCGAGCGTATATGATGAGTATCATCATTGCGGCAAGCGGCGTTCTTACCTGTTTGGTTTTGACGATCCTGTTTGCTTACCCGCTTTCAAGGCAGGATCTTCCCGGAAAAAATTTCTTTGCCTTTTTCCTGTTTTTTACCATGCTGTTTAACGGAGGGCTTGTGCCGACGTATATGATCTACACACAGCTGTTCCATATCAAGGATACTTTGTTTGCAATGATCATCCCGGGACTTTTGATGAGCCCCTTCAATGTGATCATGGTGAGAACCTATATCTCGTCAAATGTGGCAAATGAAATTATTGACGCCGCGAAAATCGATGGGGCGGGAGAATATCGTTCCCTGCTGTCAGTGGTAATTCCCCTCTGCAAACCGATTATCGGCACGATTGCTTTGATGTCTTTTATTGCTTACTGGAATAACTGGACCAACGGTATCTATTATATTCAGAACAGAACCGATCTGTATGGCATACAGAACTACCTGAAAAGCGTGCTGGACAGCGTCAATGTTCTGCAAAGCCAGATTTCCGGACAGATTGGAATTGACGTTAAGGATCTGCCTTCCATGGGCATACGGATGGCTTTGGCCGTGATCGGAGTTCTGCCGGTTTTGGTGGTATATCCGTTTTTCCAGAAATCCTTTATCAAAGGAATCACCATCGGTTCTGTAAAAGGCTAAAGAGAGCCAGGAAAGTCAAAGGCGCTTTCAGGAGAGCGCTGTAAAAAAGCAAGGAGTTTTGAATATGCTGCTGAAGGCAAAAACCAAATATGGAGAATTGCAGGGAGTTCCCTCCGATGTTAAGGGAGTATCGATGTTTTGCGGGGTACCGTACGCAAAGCCGCCGGTAGGGAAGCTGCGCTGGAGAGCGCCAGAAAAACCGGAGCCGTGGAGCGGCGTTTTAAAATGTGATCGATTTCGGGCGGCGGCCATGCAGACCAAGGCGACCATGCCCTTTTATGTGAAGGAGTTTCCAATAGATTACTCCAAAATCTCCATCAGTGAAGACTGTTTGTATTTAAACATCTGGACTCCGGCTGAAGCTGCGTCAGACAAGCTTCCCGTGATGGTTTACATTCATGGGGGCGGCGATGTAACGGGATTTCCCCACGAACCGGAGCACGACGGCTCTCATCTTGCCGCAAAACAGGTGATCTATGTCAATGTGACCTACCGGTTGAATGTTTTCGGCTTCCTGGCCCATCCCGAGCTTTCTCAGGAAAGCGATTACGGAGCAAGCGGGAATTACGGATTATTGGATCAGATCGCCGCGCTGCAATGGGTTCATGAGAATATTGCAGCTTTTGGCGGCGACCCGGACAAGGTTACCATTTTCGGGCAGTCTGCCGGCGCCGGCAATGTTCATGCTCATTGCACCAGCGGTTTATCCAAGGGTCTGTTCCGGCGGGCGATCAGTGTGTCCGGCAGCGGAGTGGTTTCCCTGATGCGGGCAAGCACCCTGCGGGAGGAAGAACGGAAGGGGCTTGCCTTTCAGGAAGCCTGCTCCTGCGGCTCTTTAAAAGAACTGCGGGACCTTCCGGAGGCAATGGTGTTGGCATATATGCTGAAAAGCGGCATAAATTGCTCCTTCTGTATTGATAACCATGTCTTGTTTGAGGATCCCTCTGAGACCATTATAAAAGGCCGCCACCATGATGTGGATATCATGGCCGGGAGCTGCGCCAATGAAGGGGCCGCCTTTGGCTATGGCTACAGAACTACAGTAAACGGCTTTCGGGGCGCTGTGAACAGCTTTTTCCCCGGGATGGAAGAAACAGCTTGGAATTTCTACAACATACAGTCCGATGAAGATGCCGCGAAAAGCACCTTTGACGTAATGGCGGACGGCGCTGTGTTCGGCACAAATTACTGGGCAAGGGTTCACAACAAAACGGGAAGAAAGCCTGTGTACGTGTACTATTTTTGTCAGAAGCTTCCCGATGAGGAGGGAAACCCGTCCGATGAGGGCTCTTTCCATTCCGGTGATCTGTGGTATGTACACGGCACGCTGGGCCGGAGCTGGCGCGGCTTCCGAGAGGAGGATTACCGCCTCTCAGATCTGGAGATGAGCTATTTTACAAATTTTGCGAAATATGGGGATCCAAACGGAAAAGACCTGCCGGAGTGGAGGCCTTACACCGCGGATCAGCCCTGCTCCATGCTTCTGTGTGATACTCCGCATATGGATCCTATGGAAAAGAATGTGGGAGCAAAAACCGCCCTGCAGGCAGAGTAGAAGTGGAATCCTTCCATTTGCTGCTTTGCCGACAAATGGGAAGAAACTGTTTACCTGGAGTGATGTTGAAATGGAGAAAAAATTCAGAATCGCGATTGTCGGCTGCGGAGGTATGGGAAGCGGTCATGCCGTGGCGCTGAAAAGCGGGACGGGTGAGACAGTATATAAAGGAAATGTGGCCGACGCCAAAATGCCCGACAGCGCTATGACAACTGACTTGAGAGACCTGATAGAGCTTGCGGGTGTGACCGATATCGATCCTTCCCGTGTTTCCTGGGCTGCCTCACAGGGGATCTTTACATATTCCGATTATGAGGAAGTGCTGGCCGATAAAAGTGTGGACGCCGTCCTGATCGCAACTCCAAATCACCTGCATAAACCTATGGCCGTGCAGGCCTTGCGCGCGGGAAAGCATGTGCTTTGCGAAAAGCCTGTTATGCTGTGCAGCGCGGATCTCCTTGAAGTAGTGAAAGAGGCTGAAAAAGCAGGCAAGGTATTTTATCCCAGGCAGAACAGAGAGTGGGACGAGGATTTTCTGATTATCCGGAAAATCTATGAAGAAGAGCTGCTTGGGAAAACCTTTGAAATACGCTGCCGTATCATGGGCGCCCGGGGGATCCCGGAAGACTGGAGAAGCAAAAAGGAATATGGCGGCGGAATGATGTATGACTGGGGCGTGCATGTGATCGATCGGATCGTGAAAATGATCGATCGCCCTCTGAACGATGTGTTTTGCAGCTTAAAGTATATTACCAATGAAGAGTGCGACGATAATGTGTTCATCCACTTTACCTTTGAAGGCGGCCTCACGGTGCGCCTGGAGGTGGATACATGCCATTTTGTCCGTTTGCCGCTTTGGAATTTGTTTGCGGATCACGGTTCGGCGGAAATTTACAGCTGGAACTGCGATGGTAAGATGATGCGCCTGTCCAGCTGGCAGGATAAAGACGCTTTGCCAATCATAGCAGGTTCCGGGCTGACGAAAACGATGGCTCCAAGAAATCAGGAAACATTGACGGAGCTGCCGCTGCCCAGATTTGATTTTGACAGAAATGCCCTGTATAAGAATTTTGTGGAAGTCTGCCAGGGAACGGCAGAGCAGATCATCACTACAGATCACGCCCTGCGCGTTTTGAAAATTATGGAGGCCTGCTTTGAATCGGCGGAAAAAGGGGAAGTCATCCGGTTTGAAAAATAAAGCGCTAAACGGGATTTAGAGCGCGCTTTGAAAAAGGGGGAAGGCCAAAGATGGATAAACGGTTGGAATTGCTTTCCAGGATCGGTATTGTTCCGGTGGTCGAGATCAATGATGAAAAAAAGGCGGCGCCTCTTGCCAAAGCCCTGGCGGCCGGCGGGATTCCCGCTGCGGAGATCACATTTCGCACGGAGGCTGCCGAGGGATCGATTCGCAGAATTGCGGAGGAATGCCCGGATATCCTGGTCGGCGCGGGAACGGTTTTAACCTGTGAGCAGGTGGATAAAGCCCTTGCCGCCGGGAGTAAATTCATTGTCACTCCGGGATTTCACCCCGAGGTGATCCGGTACGCTGTTTCCAAAGGCGTCCTTGTCATTCCCGGAACCGCAACGCCGGGTGAGATGGAGCAGGCGATGGACCTGGGAATCCATACGGTCAAATTTTTCCCTGCCGAGCAGAATGGCGGCGTTTCCAAGCTGAAGGCCCTGAGCGGGCCCTATAAAAGCTTGCAGTGGCTGCCCACCGGCGGGATAGACATCACGAAAATGAACGAATACCTGTCCTGCGATCAGGTTCTTGCCTGCGGCGGGACATGGATGGTAAAAAAGGAACTGATAGAGAACGAAAAGTGGGAGGAAATTACTTCTGCCTGTAAAGAAACAGTTCGGGCCATGCTTGGGCTGAGGGTGGTTCATGTAGGCATGAATTGCAGGAATGCTTCCGAAGCCGAACAGATCGCCCGCCGTTTCTGCGCCCTGTTCGATCTGCCGTATCTGCCGGGGGAAACCGCCATTTTTGCGGGTTCCTTTGCGGAATGCATCAAGGGGCCGTACCTGGGAGCTCATGGCCATATCGCCATAGGCACGAACAACGTGGACCGGGCTGTTTTTCAGCTCGGCAGGCGCGGTGCGGAATTTGACGAATCCAGCCGGAAGGTAGATTCCAGTGGCCGCACAACGCTGATTTATCTGAAGGAGGAGCTTGGAGGTTTTGCTCTGCACCTTACCAGGATCAAGGTGTAAATATCTGCGGAGAGGAGAAGTTTGAAAATAAATTTTCAAACACGGTTATCACTATGAGTTTTCAAATGCACGACAGGCTGCTGTGGCCCGAAGGAAAAAGAAAAGCCTTTACGCTCAGTTATGATGATGGCGTGACCCAGGATATCAGGTTTGTTGAGCTTCTGAACAAATACGGGATCAAGGGGACGTTTAACCTGAATTCCGGCCTGCTGGGACAGCCCGGAATGATCCGGATCGGAAAGAAGCCCGCCTCTCACAATAAGATTCACCCGGAAGAGGTAAAAGCTGTTTACGCCGGTCATGAGATCGCCTCTCACGGCCTGTATCATACCACGATCTGCCAGACCGATTCGGCCCGATGCCTTCACGAGATATTGACCTGCCGAAAAGAGCTGGAAGGGCTGGTTTCTCATCCGATCACCGGCTATGCGTATGCGTTCGGCGCGTATGACGATACGGTTCTCGACGCATTGAAAAGCTGCGGCGTAACCTATGCCAGAACGATCAAAGCCACCCATTCCTTTGATATTCCGGAAAACTTTCTCATTTGGGACCCGACGTGTCATCATGACGATGAAATGCTCCCCAAGCTTACTGAGGATTTTTTGAACGGCGCCTCTTTGTTTCCCATGCTGAAGCTGTTTTACGTCTGGGGGCATTGCTATGAATTTGATCAGAATGACAATTGGGACCATATGGAGGATTTCCTGAAAAAGATGTCCGGCCACGAAACGATATGGTATGCGACGAATTTTGAGATCCAGAACTATGTTTCCGCTTATCGGCAGCTTGTGTTCTCGGTAGACGGACGTTTTGTCAGGAATCCCACATGCGTTTCTGTTTGGGTGGGTGCAATTGGTTCCGATACTGTTACGGAAATAAAACCCGGCTGTGTGACTACACTTCCCGAACCTTCTTCTTTATAAGATCAAACAATCGAGCCCTGTCTGAACAAGCCTCACGGATTTGTTCGGACGGGGCTTTTTTCTCTTTTCCTGTTTCAGATTGCAAAAAAGGATGAAATCCCGTGAAAACGCTTGTTTCCTGTTATCGAATCGGATATAATTTTCATAAGCTCAGAAACTGATTTTTTATTGTTGGCGAGCGTGTTTTCCTTTGTCAATCGATGGTATGTTGGGGCGGAAAATGTGTTTGACGCTTATGGTTGGTAGAGAAAATTAGCAGTTCAATGAGAAAGGAGACAGAGGATATGTCAAGAAGGTACACAGAAACCGCTATCTGTCCAAGATGTGGCAAAAAAAGCGAGTATACCGCCTGGAGCTCTCTCAACGGAACGCTTGATCCGGAAGCGAAGCAGAAGCTGTTGGATGGAACGCTTTTTATAGTGGAATGTCCAAGCTGTGGGCAGCGCATTCAGGTGTATTATCCCATACTCTATCACGATATGGAGCATGCAGCCATGGTGTATTTTGTAGATGAGTCTTGCGTAGAAGATACAAAGGCCATGTTTGCTGAAACGAAAAAGATGGTCGATCCTACGCTGCCCAAGATCAGAAATCGCATTGTGACAGATCAGAATGCGCTCCGGGAAAAGGCCATCATTTTTGAAAATGAGCTGGACGACCGTGTCATCGAGCTGCTGAAGCAGGCTTATCTGGCTCTTGCATCAGAGAAGTATCCCGATGCACACGTTACCGCAGTATATTTTTATGCGGAAGGCGGAAAGCGCGAAATGCAGCTTATGGCAGAGGAGCCCATGTTCGCGGATTTTAAGCAAGAAGTATACAATAATACTCAGAAACGGTTTGCGGCATTGCTGAAAAATGATGATGAGCCGTGCATCAATTCGGACTGGGCCCGGCGAGTGCTGAAATCATAGTGTGTGCAGGGGGCGTTTCAGAAATATTGGCGAACGCCTTGCGGCAGATTGCATAATAGACGATTTCGGCAATGAGTTTTGCAAGTTATTCGAAGAAAGGAAGCGCTTTTCAGATGGTTTCTGCCGGTAAAAGCAAAAGGAGAAAAAGTATGAGCGAGATGCTGCAACAGGCCAGAAAGTACGAAAAATCGGGGTCTGTAAAAAGTCCGGTTGAGCAGAGGCCATTCTTACATATCACCCCTTTGTTAAGCAATGGTAAAGGAGCAGAATCATGAAAACATTGGCCTGTGGGCAGTACACAGTCGATTTGTTTGCGAAAGAAACCAGCCGGTGCGTTATCTATTCGGTTATGGAACGGCAGGACGCCGAAGAGGTCTGGCGTCTTTTCAGCGGAGAGGAAATAGCTCTGGCGGCAGTTTCGGGTGTGGACTGGAACCGGGAGCTGTCTCCGTGGAGCGCGCCCAGGGCGTTCCGGGGCGGCGATGATTTTAAAGGCCAGGGCGCGGATTTTTTGGAAACGCTGATCCATTAGATCGTTCCGCATACTGAGGCATACCTGGGGTTTGCGCCGGAGCTTCGCGGAATCGCAGGGTATTCCCTGGCGGGGCTGTTTGCGCTGTGGTCTGTTTATCAGACGGAGCTGTTTGACCGGGCTGCTTCAGTTTCCGGCTCGTTGTGGTTTGATGGATTTTCAGAGTTTATGAAAGCGAACACACCGAAAGCAAATTTTATTTACCTTTCGCTGGGAGATCGGGAAAAGGAAACAAAAAATTCCCGTTTGGCGACAGTGGAGGACTGCACTGTTCAAGCCGCCGAACTATTAAAAGCGCAGGGTGTTTCGGTGGTATTTGAAATGAACCGCGGTGGGCATTTCCAGGATGTTCCAGTTCGGATCGCCCGTGGAATAAAGAGACTGATGGAGGAATGATTTGTGCTTGCATATACGTATACCGCACCGGGAAAATTCGAACTGCTGGAAAAGCCCAAGCCTGTTTTACTGGATCGGCGGGACGCCATTGTCCGTGTGACGTTGTCCAGCATTTGCACCAGTGATCTGCATATCAAGCATGGCAGTGTACCCAGAGCTGTTCCCGGTATCACGGTAGGCCATGAAATGGTAGGCGTGGTAGAAAAGGTGGGTGAGGATGTTTCCTCAGTTCGCCCGGGAGACCGGGTGGCTGTGAATGTGGAAACTTTCTGTGGAGACTGCTTTTTCTGCCGGAACGGCTGGGTCAATAACTGCATTGATCCCAACGGCGGCTGGGCTCTGGGCTGCCGAATCGATGGGGGACAGGCGGAATATGTCCGGGTGCCTTACGCCGACCAGGGACTCACCAGAATTCCGGATACTGTCACAGACCGGCAGGCGCTGTTTGCGGGCGATATTCTTGCTACCGGTTATTGGGCGGCGGAGATTGGGGCCATCGCCACCGGAGACACGGTACTAATCATCGGCGCAGGCCCTACCGGAATCTGTACCCTGCAGTGTGTTTTGCTGAAGCGTCCCCGGCAGGTCATCGTCTGTGAAAAAGATCCACAGCGCAGAGCTTTTGTTCAAAAGCAGTACCCGCAGGTTTTGACCGTGAGGCCGGAGGATGCCCTGGAATTTGTTCGCAGTCACAACCGGCACGGCGGCGCTGACGCGGTTCTGGAGGCGGCGGGCAGCGAGGAGACATTTCGCTTGGCCTGGCAGTGCGCCCGGCCCAACGCGGTGGTGACGGTGGTTGCCTTATATGATAGATCACAGACACTTCCGCTTCCGGAGATGTACGGCAAGAACCTGACCTTTAAAACCGGCGGGGTGGACGGGTGCAAATGCGCCCAGATTCTGAAGCTGATCGAGCAGAAAAAAATCGATACAACGCCGCTGATCACCCATACCTATCCGTTGGAAGTGATCGCGGCGGCTTATGAGCTTTTTGACCAGCGATAGGACGGCGTAATGACGATCGCTGTGGAAATTTTATAAATTGATCCGAAGAAAAGCGGCGGTTGGCAGGCTGTTTCTGCCGGCAAAAGGAAAAGGAGAAAATATATGAGTGAAATGCTGCAACAGGCCAGAGAGTATGAAAAAGCGGGGTCTGTAAAAATTCCGGCTGAACAGCGCCCTTCCTTCCACGTCACCCCTTTGGTGGGCTGGTGCAACGATCCCAACGGTTTTTCCGTGTTTCAGGGGGAGTATCACCTGTTCCATCAGTATTACCCCTATGCCACGGAATGGGGCCCTATGCACTGGGCTCACTGGAAAACGAAAGACTTCATCCGGTGGGAGGCTTTACCCTGCGCCCTTGCTCCCGATATGCCCTATGACCGGCAGGGCGTTTTTTCCGGAAGCGGCATTGAGTGGAACGGAAAGCACTATTTGATTTATACCAGCGTCAGTGAGGAAAACGGAGAACCCCGCCAGACCCAGTCCGTTGCGGTGGGGGATGGGGTGAATTATGAAAAGCTCCCAATAAACCCGGTGATCACCGCCGATCAGCTGCCGAAGGGAAGCTCCCGTATCGATTTCCGTGACCCGAAGATATGGCGGGAAGGCGACACATTTTATATGATAACCGGCAGCCGGAGCAGTGACGGCAGCGGCCAGCTTCCTGTTTTTACCTCGAAGGATCTGGAGCATTGGGAGTTCGTCACCATTTTGGACCGCTGCAACAACCGATACGGTAAAATGTGGGAATGTCCGGACTTCTTTGAGTTGGACGGTAAGGGTGTGGTCCTTACCTCGCCCCAGGAGATGCAGGCGGAGGGACTGATCTTTCACAACGGAAACGGCAGCCTGTGCCTGATTGGTTCTTATGACAGAAGCAGTCACGACTTTGTGCGGGAGCAGGCCCAGCCCATTGATTACGGCATGGATTTTTACGCGCCTCAGACCATGGATATCCCTGACGGCCGCCGGATTATGATCGCCTGGATGCGCAATTGGGAAAACCACATGACGCCGCCCGGCTACAAATGGTCCGGTTTTATGACGCTGCCCAGAGAGCTTCGGGTAAAAAATGGTAAGCTGTATCAAGTTCCTGTTCGTGAGCTGGAAAGCTATTACACCGCGGCTTACAGCCATAATGCTGTAAAGGCAATCGGCTATACAGAGCTTACAGAGGTAACGGGACGGGTCTTTGATATGACCGTGGAGTTTTCTCCGGCAGAGTGCAAAGAACTGGAGATCTGCGTGGCGGGAAATGAACGCTTTTACACCAGCCTGCGCTATGATGGAAATGCGGGTACCTTTACCACCGACCGCACCTACTCGGGCTGTCCTCAGGACAGGCTGCAAAGCCGTACCATGGAGCTGCCGGAACGAAAGGGCAAGGTGGTGCTCCGGATCATTATGGATCAATACGGCATAGAAGTGTTTGCAAACGACGGCGAGCAGGTGATGACTTCATTGACTTATGCTCCTTTGGAATATGACCGCATTTTTTTCAAATCGAAAGGACCGTTCGATGTTTTGTTCCATAAGATTCAGGAGGATATCAATAAAATTTAAACGAAAGATACCAGCCTGCGAAAGTGCAGTGATTGGGGAAACGGAGAAAAAGTATGGGAAGGAAGATCCTGATTTGCGGCCTGAATGGAACGGGGAAAAGCACCATTGGCAAAGCCCTTGCAAAGAAATTGGGGTTCCGGTTTGTAGATGTGGAGGAGCTGTATTTCCCAAATACCGATACGGATTACAAGTATTCCTGCTCCCGGACGAAAGAGGAAGTAACAGAGCTTCTTGCGGATCTCTTTCACACCTGTGAAAATCTGGTGTTCTCCGCGGTGAAAGGAGATTTTGGAGGGATAGAATTTGACTGCTGCATTCTGCTGACCGCGCCGAAAGAGGTGAGAATGCAGCGGGTAAAAAACCGCTCCTTTGAAAAATTCGGAGACAGGATCTTACCGGGAGGAGATCTTCACCAGCGGGAATCATCATTTTTCAGCTTTGTTCAGGCAAGGCCGGAGAATTTGGTTGAGGAATGGGCGGAACACCTGAATTGCCCTGTGATCAGAGTGAACGCTGAAAAAGGAGTAGAAGAAACGGTTTCCTTTTTGGCAGAGCAAATATGCGGTCAAAGTGTTTGACTGCAAAGCTGTGCTCGCCGAAAATACTTAAAAGGAAGGAAAGGTTTATGGAACACAAATTTTCCCCGGAAGCGGAGCAGATCATGAAAGAGCGGTTTGGGCGGGATAGCCTGATTGCCCTGGCTACAGTTGACGGCACTATTCCGAACGTACGGGCGGTAAATGCGTACTATGAAAACGGAGCGTTTTATGTGATCACCTATGCGCAGTCAAACAAGATGCGGCAAATCGCAGAAAATCCCAATGTCGGTATATGCGGGGACTGGTTCACCGCTCATGGCAGAGGATCAAGCATGGGGTGGTTTTGCAGGGAGGAAAACAAAGCGATCGCACAAAAGCTGAGGGAGGCGTTTTGTGAGTGGATCGATAACGGCCACAACGATTTTGCTGATGAAAACACCTGCATTTTGCGTATTCAGCTTACAGACGGCGTGCTGTTTTCCCATGGAACCAGGTACGATATAGATTTTCAAGCCCTTTGAGGGGAAAAGCACTGTAAGTTTCCGAAAAACGAGGTTAGAAAGCGATCCCTTCAGTCAGGAGGTGCATAGATGGCATACAGCGAGCTCATAAAAAACTTTAATCGTATCAGAGACTATATGCGGGAATTTTACGTATACGGCTTTAAAAGCAGAGAAGAGTATACCGGCAAAAGTGCCCGTTCTTATGATGATGAGCGCCGCCGGCTGGAAAGCTGGCTGGGAAATTATATTCAATTTCGCCAGACCCCTGACGGCAAGAATGTCTATTTGTCAATAGACAGCCGTGTTTCAAAGCACAATCCGCTTTATAAGGCCTGGAAAGCCAAGAGCTTTACAGACGGGGATATCACGCTGCATTTTCTGCTGTTTGACATTCTTCACGATCCTTCTGTGCGCCTTACGATCAGTGAAATAGCAAAACGGCTTGATGAAAAGCTGTCTGGCTTTACTAAGCCGAAGACTTTTGACGAGTCCACTTTGAGGAAAAAGCTGAAAGAATATTGTTCCGAGGGGATCATCACGTCTGAAAAAAGCGGCAGAACTGTGATTTACAGCAGAGCAGAAGATGCGCCGCTGCCGGGCAGTGATATTCTTGATTATTTTTCGGAAGCCGTGCCTTGCGGGGTGGTTGGATCATTCCTTTTGGATAAAACAGGCGAACACAGCGGGGCTTTTGCCTTCAAGCACCACTACATTACCGGTGCGATGGACAGCGAAGTGCTTTTCTCCCTGTTTTCTGCAATGCGGGAGAAATGCGGAGTGATCCTGGAAACTGTGGGCAGACAGAAAGACAGATCCTTTGAAAGCCGGGTAATCCCCCTTCGGGTCATGATGAGTGTTCAGAGTGGCAGACAATATCTTATGGCCTATGTTCCCCGATTTAAGAGGATATCTTCTTTCAGGATCGATCACATTGTTTCCGTAAAGCTCGGAAGTGCAGAAGAAAGCTTTGATGCACTGCGCAAAAAACTGAATGGAATGCAGAAACACATGTGGGGAGTCAGCACGCAGAGCGATTCTGGCAGCCGATTGGAGCATGTGGAATTTACTGTGTGCTATTCGGATAAAGAGCGGCATATTCCCAAGAGATTGGAACGGGAGAAGCGGTGCGGAACCGTTGAGCAGATCGATAAAAACCATTGTCGTTTTACAGCAGACGTCTTTAATATATCAGAGATGATTCCCTGGATACGGACTTTTATTTGCCGGATCACAGAATTAAGCTTTTCAGACAAGACTTTGGAAGAACAGTTTCGGAACGATCTTCACGAACTGTATATTCGGTATGGGCTGGAAGGCGGTGACTCTGTGTGATCTTCAGTGAATTGTACAGCGCCTATTACAATACAGTTGCCCGGGTTTTAAAAGCGGCCATCGATCACCCTTTGAAAAAGGACGAGCTGCGGGCCCTTGTTGAAGAGAACGCTTTCGGCGAGAGCATTCTGAATATCGAGCCCGCGCTCAGGGAAGAACGGTGGCAATTGATCAGGGCAGACGGGACTACGCCGCTGGAGCATACTCCGTCCATGCCGCTGACAACCTTGCAGAAAAGCTGGCTCAAGGCGGTTGTTATGGATCCCCGCATCAAGCTGTTTACAGACGAGCTGTCTGACTACGGTAATGTGGAGCCGCTTTTTACATCTGCTGATTATTGCGTTTTTGACCAATATTCCGATGGCGACCCCTATACAGAGGAAGGCTATATCAGAAACTTTCGCATCATTTTGAAAGCCATAAAAGAGAAGATCCCCCTCAGCATCGAAACAAGAGACCGAAGGGGAAATCTGCTGCATAGAAACATGATGCCGGGTTATCTTGAGTACTCTGAAAAAGACGACAAATTCCGTCTGATTGGTACAGGAAACCGGTTTGGGAACACAGTGAATGTAGGCAGGATCGTTCGGTGTGAAATGTGCCCGGAAAATGCAGATAGAATGAAAAATCATCAAAGAACAGCGAAGTCCCGAAGCCTGGAATTTGAGCTGCTTGATACCCGAAATGCTTTGGACAGAGTGCTTTTACACTTTGCCCATTTCCAAAAGGAAGTGGAGAAGATCGGGGAAAGAATGTACCGTGTTGTGTTGTATTA
>CAMVYG010000035.1 GCA_947171615.1 uncultured Clostridia bacterium | reverse complement strand
CCGTTAGCGTCTGCAGATTCTTTGTCTAAAACCACTTCCGTTGATCTCGACATCGGCAACTACTTGACGCAAAAGGCTGAGTACATCAAGTATACCCGTATGCAGGAAAACTTGAATATCACAAATTTTTCTGTCACTTATGGTGTACCTGAAGTTACGATTGACGGAAACTTCGCAAACGTGAAGATTTTTGAGACCGTTGGAATGCGCTATGACGGCCTCGATGAGGATTCAGCCATTTCCACGGATTACGACGTCAATCTGGTCAAGACGCCTGACGGGTGGAAGATTGCTGACGTTCAGTCTGACGATATTTTTGACAAGACCCATCAACGCAAGACTTTTAGCTGTGAGACGGCAATCGCCGACTATTGTGCTCAGCAGGCAGCGCCCGCTAAAGTGGTACAGGAACAGGCAGTGCCAAATTTGGATACCCTGAGGGCGCAGGCTGCGGCCTCAGGTGCAACTGTATACAGCTATAATCACAACTCAGCGGCTATGTACTCTAATCAGTATACTACCTCCACCGGAGCTAATGCCAAAAGCTATTACAATCCCAATTTTGAAGATTATACAGGCCGCGGCGGAGACTGCATGAATTTTGCCTCTCAGTGTATGTTTGCCGGATTTGGTGGAAGTGATGATGAGCCTATCAACACCACTGCCATTCCAATGGATCACCAGGGAGCCGGATATTATGATTACTGGTACAAGGATTTCGGTACATGGAGGGGCACTTTATCCTTTCAGGCATATTGTGACAAGGTGAATCATAATCTGGGTAAGCCTGTCCCAACAGAAAACAATCTGTATGTGGATATGTATACCACCGGTCCCGGCAGTGCGGGGATCTATAATTATGCCAACAGGCTGCCTGGATCCGTTGTTTTTGTTTATGATGGTGAAGACGCTTACGGTCATGCCATGGTTATTGGAAAAGTGACCGGATCGGCATCTTCTCAGATTTTTGTTTCCGCACATACTACTGATGTAAAATTACAGCCTTTGAGTCAGTGCTGTAGTGGACGATCTTTCCGAATTGTTGTTCCTATTGCATACTATGCTTATACCAATAAACCTGCAATACGCATAACCAGTCAATGGCAGAGCAATGTTCCGGCAGGTACTACTGTAACGTTCAATTCAAGTGCACAACTGCTCTCAGGGGGAACTTGTTACCGCATGGCCATGAAAATAGTTCCGCCGTCTGGTAAACAGGAGATTTGGGCGGAAGAGAAAATGAACACAAACAACTATTCTGCTAAATTGACTCTTGGAGAAAAAGGACTGTATAAAATCACTACCTACGCTCATGAAAAATCGAATTCTCCTTCCAATATAAGCAATACAATTACCTTACGAACTTATTAAAAGCAGAAAGGGTGAATCAAATGAAGAAATTTCGAAAGATCAGCGCTGCGCTGCTGGCGGTGGTGCTGCTTCTTGTTACGGCGGGAAGCGCAGGCGCGGACACAGTGAAAGAATCGCCGGAAAATCACTGGGCCATGGAAGAGACAAAGCTGCTTCGCAGGCATTTCCCTGGGTATCGGGTGGCCGATATGTGCGAGGAATATCTTTTGGATGATCGGGTGCCAAGGCTGTATCTGAGCTGTATTATTCACGGGCAGGAGTCCTATGAGCAGTCTGGGGTGACGCTGGATTTTTCGCAATCACTCCTTGGGCAGGACTGGCATCACCCATTGGATCCTACTGGTGACATTTTTGGCTGGACATGGTCAGTAGAGAATGGCATATTTGCAGTAAAGGACTCTGATAAAAATGCTTCCGTGATCCCGCACCCGCCGGCGGATGATTTCCTGACACGGGAGGAATGCGTGACGGTACTGTACCGCTATTTGCTGTACCGGGAAAGGGTGCATAAAGACGGCAGAGTTCCCGAAAGCGGATACGCCGAAATCCCGGAACAGTATCGGGACAAAGAGCAAATTTCCGCCTTTGCCCGGGACGCCATGGAATGGGCAATAGAAACAGGCGTTCTCTGCGGCAGAACAAAAACCCAGCTTGTTCCGAAAGCTCCTGTTACCAAGGGTGAGTTGGCTGCCATGATCCATCGGGCGTTCCCTGATTTGTATGTAGATTTCTAGCGGAATGATCTTTCATCTGAACAAAGTTTTTCTCAATCGGCAGCACTCCGGCGAAATACCGAAAGCCGCTAAATTGTAATTTGCCGCAATGACAGCCAGGTATGATTTCCTCTTGCTCCGATTGTCATTCCGAGCAAGGCGAGGAATCTCGGTTAGAAGTGGCTGGCGGCTAAAAGGACATTGCAATCGCTGGCTGAGATGTGGTCGAGATTCTTCGTCACTGCGTTCCTCAGAATGACAATGGGAAAAGCGGGAACCACGCCACCCTGTCATTCCGAGCAAGGCGAGGAATCTCGATTAGAAGTGACTGACGGGTACGAAGCCCTTGTCCTTTCTAACAACTAACGACTAACGACTAACAGCTAAAAAAGGAAAGAGCCGGCAACACTGCCGGCTCTTTCCTTTTTTGCTTGAGGGGTATTATTGAGGAGGGTAGAACACGTATCTCAAAGAAAAGGTGCGGTCCGTTTCTTCTGAGTACAGTTTTATTATAGCGGAAAACTCCCTTGAGTTGTTACCGCGCTGTGAATAAAGCTTAAAGAAATTCCGCATGTTTTATGAATATTTTGAAAAGTCCCTCTCTAAGGCAGCGCTATACAAAAATTTCTTGAAAATAAATTCAAACAAACGTTTACTTTTCCTATTACTATATGCTATACTAGAAACTAGATATAAGATGCTGGATGCTCGACAAGGGCACAGGATCGGAACACAACTGCGTTCAAAACGGTAAAAAGCATGGAACACAATGGAGGGCCGCTATGGAACACCTGACAAAAAGCCAGCAAAAGGTATATGATTTCCTTGTGAAGGAAGCGCCCAAGGGTGTGCCTCCCACTGTGCGGGAAATTTGCTCCGCCACCGGGCTGCGCTCTACCTCTACGGTTCACGCGCATCTGAAAACTCTGGAAAAACTGGGGTACATCACCCGGGACGCGGGCCTAAACCGTTCCATTCGTATTGAGGGCAGCACCGCCGCGGTGCAGGTGCCGATTTTGGGAAAAGTCACTGCCGGGCAGCCCATCCTGGCGGTAGAAGATATCGAAGGCTATCTGCCCTTCCCCCAAAAGGAAGGACGGGAGCTTTTTGCACTGCATGTCAGTGGTCTGAGTATGCGGGACGCCGGGATCCTGGACGGAGACTATGTGGTGGCGGAGCAGGTTTCCACCGCGGAAAACGGCGATATTGTCGTAGCGATGATCGACGATGAGGCCACGGTAAAGCGCTTTTACCGGGAGAAGGATCGGGTACGGCTTCAGCCGGAAAACCCGGACTACGAGCCTATTTATTCCGATCACGTGTTTCTGCTGGGCAGGGTCATTGCCGTAATGCGGTATCTGTAAAAAACCCGGCGCCGTTTACACTTTGGTGGTTAGCTGTTAGCGGAGAAACAACAGTAGCAGGGCTGCATTCTTAATGTGCCCCTGCTCTTGGTCGATGATAAGCCATCAATAGCGAACCACAACAATAGGTGATACAATAGCCCGCCGTCAAATTTTATTTCCCTGAAACCGTTCCGGCAGCCTGCCGGAATTTACTTCCCCCACGGCCTGTAAGATCTCCTCCCGGCGGGTCTCCGGCTGGGGCAGGTCGCACACCACATCGTTCAGGTCATAGGGGCCGTTTCGGAAATGGCCAACCACGGCGCCGTGAAATTCTCCGTCGATCAGGAGGTATTGCAGGGGCTCGTGGTCATAGGGGAGGGACTGGTACAGGGGAAGAAATTTTTCCTTTAACATGGGCTCGTGGCTCTTGTAGAAAAAATCGTTCCGATGGACGGCGTAAACAAAAGAAAGAGGAACCGGCTGATAGGTTTTCAGCATAGCGAAATCTTCCCGCAGAAGAAACGCACCGTCCAGCTCTGTGAAGATCCCTTCCGCCGTAAGCTCAGCCGCCGCTTTGCGAAGCTCCTTTTCCGGCAGCCTGTAAAATGCTTTTGCCATGGGAACGGTGAAGGCCGGCAGACGGTAGGCAAATCTCTGCAAAATCAGCTTCATTGCCTCCGGGCGGGAAAGGGAAAAACCTTCCGCTTCCGGAAACATTTCGGAAAAGCGCATCCAGCCCCGATCCCATTCTCCGTCATACTGATCCTCATAGATGAGGAAGGCTTCCTGCAAACGGTGAAGAACAGGGGTGATCTCCTTGACCAGAAGCCCGGTTTCCGCTTTGATCTGCTGAATGGTCAGCGGCCCTTCCCGGTAAATCAGCCGAAGCAGGCTTTCCTGTAACTCGGTGGGGCGGGTAAGAGGCTTTTGATACAGCGCCCAGAACAGCTCCAGATCCTCCGGTACGATCCAGCCTAAATTGCCGCCGGAAAATCTGCCCTTGATCAGCTGCCGGCTGAGCTGCCTGCGGCGGTTCAATTCCAGGTCGTCAAAAGCCGCCCGAAAGCTCAGGGTGGGCGGCTGTCCAAAACCGTTCCAGTACACGTTCACACCGGGCTGAAGATCCCGGTACAACGCCAGATATTCCTCTTCTGTGGCCCTGCGGGTGAAGAATTGCCGCTCCATGCGCAGGGAGATCAACTTTTTACTTTCCATAGTGTAAGCACCTCATCGTTTGTCCTTTCCAGAATCCAGCATCTAGCATCTATAATCTAGTATCCAGTATATCAGAAAAAACACCGCACCGCTATGTCCTGTTTTACAAAACCGCCCCAACCCGGAACTCCGGGCTGGGGCGGCGTGCATTTATGCCTTTTCGCTCTGATCGTGTTTCAGTCTTTGGATCAGAGATAAAATCAGGAGAATGTCAGCGTCGTTCAGGGACTTCATATCTTCCATTGCTCTGTAAACAAGCTGGGGGTGAAGATTTTCGCCGTCAAAAAACTGCATGGGCGTAATTTTAAAATAGTCGCAGATATTGAAAAACTGGGTCATGGAGGGCAGCGCCTTGCCGGAGCTGATTCCCTGAATGTAATTCTTATTCTGCCCCAGCTCCATACTCATCTGGTACTCAGAAACGCCCAGCCGCATTCGCAGCTCGGTCATGCGGGTGCGAAGATATGCTGCGTAGTCCATTCTAATCACCTCATGTAACAGCATACCGCTTTTTGTGGGAAATGGTTCCAGAATAAAAGCCTTAAAAACCGCGAAATTCCCTTGAAATTCCAGATTAAACATGGTAAAATCTGATTAAATCTGTCGAATAAGTAAAAATTTTAAAAATTTTCCTGATTATATATGGAGGGCCTCGAAATGGAAGGTATTATCGTGATCGTCATTCTTGTGTCGGTGGGCGTACTGGTTGCATGGGGGTTATTCTGCAACGAGTTTTACAAAATCGCCTTGGAAAAAGGGCATGACAGTCCGAAATATCTCTGGCTTCCGTTCTTTTTTAGTATAGCCGGAATACTGTTAGTGATCGCCCTGCCCGACCGCAGACAACAGCCGCAGCAGACCGTGGTTCTCCCTGCAACCGCTCCTGCTGCGCAGGAAGAACCCTTGCCGAAGCTGTAAAGAGGACGCTATGGCTGGAAGATATACTAATCTGTTTTCACTGGAAAAGAACCTGTATCTTGCAGGGTCTCCCGTTGTGATCTCCGCAGGAGCGCTGCTCAAGGACACGGCGACTGACCGGGTGCTGGCACAGCTGAAATTTCAGAATATCGGCGAAAAAGGGATAAAAGCCCTCAAGGTGGGGATTTTTCCCGCCGATACCGCCGGAAGATCTCTGGGAGATACGGTGGAATACCAGTTTCTCGACCTTCATGCTTCCACCGGCAGGACGTTCGGCGACCAACAGCCGATTTATCTCCCGGACAATACCGCCCGCTCTTATACGGTTCAGGTGCGGGAGGTGGTGTTCGCCGACAGCTCCCTGTGGTCTGCCCCGGACGATCTCTGGAAGCCAATTCCCTCAGCCCAAACGCTTTTTGAATTTTTCCAGGACGGGGAATTAGCCAAGCAATACTGTTTGAAATTTGGGCACGATTGCAAATTTGTTCCCACCGCCGAGCAGGATCTCTGGTTCTGCTCCTGCGGAGCAATCAACCGGGAGAAAGAAGATAGCTGTTGGAGCTGCAAAAAGAAGTTTGCCGAACTGGCAGCAGGGCTGGATATTCCGACCCTGACAAAGGAAAAAAACGCACGTTTGGAGCAGGAGCGGCAACGGGAAGAAGAGCGGCAGCAGAGGCTGGCGGAAGAAAAAGCTGCGGCGGAAGAGCAGGCCAGAATAGAAAAGGAAAAAGCCAGGGAAAAGCAAAAGAAAGTGCGGAAAACTGCGGCGATCGTAATGTCTGTCTGCGTCGTTACGGTGGCTTTGATACTCCTTACGGTGAATGTGCTGATCCCCAATCGTAAATATCAGGAAGCGGTGGCTTTGCGGGATTCCGGCGACTACACCGGCGCAGTGGAAATTTTTGATACGATAAAAGATTATGAGGATTCTAAAGAACAAATTAGGAAAATCTGGGATAAAATGACTGTTCGGGAAACAATTTCGGCAGGCGAAGACCACACCGTAGGCTTACAGTCAGACGGCACCGTGGTGGCTGTCGGAGGCAACGGGCACGGGCAATGTGATGTTTCTGGCTGGGAGGATATCGTAGCAATTTCTGCAGGCGGCGGGCATACCGTAGGCTTACAGTCAGACGGTACCGTGGTGGCAGTTGGATTCAACTGGTTCGGGCAATGTGATGTTTCTGACTGGGAGGATATCGTTGCAGTTTCGGCAGGCGGCTTTCACACCGTAGGCTTAAAGTCAGACGGTACCGTGGTGGCAGTTGGATTCAACAACTCCGGACAATGCAATGTTTCTGGCTGGGAGGATATCGTTGCAGTTTCGGCAGGCGAAGACCACACCGTAGGCTTAAAGTCAGACGGCACCGTGGTGGCAGTCGGACGCAACAAGCTCGGGCAATGTGATGTTTCTGGCTGGGAGGATATCGTTGCAGTTTCGGCAGGCGGCTTTCACACCGTAGGCTTAAAGTCAGACGGTACCGTGGTGGCAGTTGGATTCAACAACTCCGGACAATGCAATGTTTCTGGCTGGGAGGATATCGTTGCAGTTTCGGCAGGCGAAGACCACACCGTAGGCTTAAAGTCAGACGGCACCGTGGTGGCAGACGGAAGCAACAAGCTCGGGCAATGTGATGTTTCTGACTGGGAGGGAATCGTTGCTGTTTCTGCGGGCGGCGGGCGTACCGTAGGCTTAAAGTCAGACGGCACCGTGGTGGCAGTCGGAGGTAAGGACGATGGCCAATGCAATGTTTCTGGCTGGAAAGATATCAAGGTGGAGTGAAAAATGGCAAGGAACGTGCCATACACAAAAGATTTCCTGAGCAAATTTAATAAAAAGTATGATTTAAGCAAGAGAAATTTCCAGAAAATTATAGACTTTTATGTCATAAACTGCCCAGTCAAAGGTGTCAGTAAGCGGGGAACGACATTAAAAGATTTTGGATTTCACGGCGGAAACGTGCATACATTAACCGCTGCAATGAAAAAATCTGGTACAAAAAGTCTAAAAGATGCTTTTCACCCGTGTGAAATTCAAGAAATCCAACAGGAATATGAAAAAGTAAGTTTTGCGCATCCTCCAGAGGAGTATTGTATTTTTTACAAACAATCGAAAGACAATATTCCAGAATCACTGATTTATTCCATTAGATGTGCATTGTCTCACGGAAGCTTTAATGTTAAAAAATACAACCAAGAAGTCATTTATTTTTTTGCAAACGATAGAAAGGGAACACCTAGAGCCAGAATCATTTTACAGGAAAAGACGCTTTTGTCATGGATTGATCTTATCACGCAAGGGATGCCGCTTGATAATCAATCTAAGAAATCCGCATAAGCCCGTTTTATGAAAACTACCCGGCAGCTTGCACTTTGCCGGGTGGTTTTGCATTTCTAAATTTTTATTCCCCGCTGAAAAGCTCTGTGGAAAGATACCTGTCTCCGGTATCGGGCAGCAGGGCCACAATGGTTTTGCCTTTGTTTTCCGGGCGCTTTGCCAGCGCAATGGCAGTCCACAGCGCCGCACCGGAGGAAATGCCTGTCAGAATTCCCTCTGTTTTTCCCAGCTCCCGCCCGGCGGCAAAAGCGTCTTCACTCTCCACGCAAATGACCTCATCGTAAATTCCTGTGTCCAGAAGCTCCGGCACAAAGTTCGCGCCGATGCCCTGTATTGCGTGGGCTCCCGCTTTTCCTCCGCTGAGCACCGGGGAATCGGCAGGTTCCACCGCCACGATTTTAACCTCGGGATTTTTTTGCTTCAAGTATCTTCCGGTTCCGGTAATGGTGCCGCCGGTGCCGACCCCGGCAACAAAAATGTCGATTTTTCCCTCCGTGTCCCGCCAGATCTCCGGCCCGGTAGAGGCCTCATGGGCGGCGGGATTTGCGGGGTTTACAAACTGCCCGGGAATGAAGCTGTGGGGAAGCTCCTTTGCCAGCTCCTCCGCCCTTGCGATAGCCCCGCTCATACCCTTTTCTCCCGGCGTAAGCTCCAGCTGCGCGCCATAGGCCTTCATCAGCTGGCGGCGTTCCACACTCATGCTGTCCGGCATGACGATAATGGTCCGGTATCCTCTGGCAGCCGCCACTGCGGCAAGACCAATTCCAGTATTGCCGGAGGTGGGTTCTATGATGACGGAATCCTGCTTTAACAGTCCTTTTTCCTCGGCGTCGTCCAGCATGGCCTTTGCCACCCTGTCCTTTACCGAGCCTGCGGGGTTCAGGTATTCCAGCTTCAGCAAAATTCTTGCCGAAAGCCCCAGCAGCTTTTCCAGATGCACCGGCTCCAGCAGCGGCGTGTTTCCGATCAGCTGCTCCAGGCTGGTATAAATGCTGCTCATATTAAGCTTCGCTCCTTTCAGTGGGACGGTATTCCATCAACCAGCAGTCTACCATTTCTCCATCGTGCAGCTCATGGGCGGGGAGAAATTTAATTTTCCGAAAGCCGCAGGCTTCATAACAGCGGATCGCCCGGGGATTATCCGCATGGGGATCTAAAATGACGGACTGCGCTCCCTCCTGTTCTGCCAAGTGGCGGAGCAGCAGCCGAAGAAATCCTCGCCCAATGCCCCGATTTCGGTATTCAGGTTCGCCGATAAACTGGTCTATCCCAAAGGAGAGCAGCTCCGGATGGGGATATTCATATTCTCTGCACAGTTCATCGTTCAGCCGTTCCGCATGCAGGTAGCCGATGGGCTTATCCCGGTACAAAATAATACAGCGCCGCAAAAGCGGCTCTTCGGTGTAGAAATCCTCCTGAATGCGTTCCGGGGTGAATACGGCGCTTTTCCCTTCCCACCATTCCAGATTTTCCGGGTCGGTCAGCCATTTTAACAGCAGCGGAGCATCCTCCGCTGTTAAAGGGCGCAGAGAAATATCGCCCTCTGTAAGAAACAATCGATTTTCCATATCCGTTTTCTCCATTCCTTATAAAAATAGAAAAGTTTTTCTTTGATGGAAGAACCCTCAGAGACTGTGAAAAAGGATGCTCGGCGTTTTTGTCGAACATCCTTTTTTCTTATATTTCCGTAAACTGCATTAAGAAGCCGTGGGGCAGTATTTTTCCGAGGAAATGGTAGAACTTGTAGAAAAGCCCCTTGGTATATACTGTTTTCCCCCGCTTCGCCGCCCGCAGGGAACCCACCGCCACAGCCTGGGGAGATACTCTGGGCAGCTTATCGATCAGCCGGGATTTTCCTTCCGTTATATTGGCTACATTCCAGAAATCCGTATCCATGGGGCCGGGACATACGGCGGTGACCTTGATGCCCCTGGGGGCAAGCTCATTGTGCAGGGCCTTGGAAAGCGCCAGCACATAGGACTTGGTGGCACAGTAAACAGACATTCTGGGCGTGGGGGCAAAGGCGGCGATGGAGGAAATATTCAGCACCAGGCTGTCGTCCAGCATATAGGGCAGGCAGATGCGCATCACGCCCGTGAGCGCCCGGCAGTTCAAGTCCACCATACCGGTTTGCAGCGTACAGTTGGAAGAAAAGAAATCCACACCCTTGCCGTAACCGGCATTATTGATCAGTACTTTGATTTCCGGATTATTTTCCTTGAGAAGCTGTTCAAAAATGCGCAGGCTTTCTCCTTGGGAAAGATCCAGGGAGATGGCGGCGATGGTTTTATCAGGGTGCTCCTCCGCAATTTCCTTCAGAAGCTCTTTCCGGCGGGCAACAAGCCAAAAAGCGTCCACTGTGGGGTATTGGGCAATAATGGCGTTGATGTATTCCTTGCCCAGCCCGCTGGAAGCACCGGTAATGACAGCTGTGATCATATCCGCTCGACCGTCCTTTCTCGGCGGCCTTCAATAAAGAACCGCACCTTTAAGGTAAAGTAAAAAGCTTTGCTTTCCTAAATTTTACGCCATTTTCAGCGGTGCGTCAATCTTTATTGTCATTTTTTCAAAACAATGCTATACTAGACAGACGACTGATAAATCAGTCGTCTTGAGAGAAAGCCTGAGTTGCGCAGCAACTCTCTTTTCTCGCTTGCTCGAAAAGCACCGGCTTTCTCAAGGTAATAGTATTAGATGAAGCCCTTATGCCCTTGACCTTATCTAGTATCCAGAATCCAGTATCTAGCATCTAGCATGAAAGGACAGATGAAATTGAACCTGAAAAAACTTTTTGCCGCACTGCTCACTTTGATACTTTGCATGACCCTGTGCCTGCCGGCTTCCGCCGCGGAATGGAAGGATGAGGAATTTTCCTTTACCGTGCCGGAAGAGTTTGTGTATACCTTCAGCAGGTCTGTACCGATGGATGACCCCTCCTGGGCGCTGGCCGGAATTGCCGATCCTTCCGCTATGCTGAAGGAGTATCAGGAAATGGGCGTTTTGGCGGATTTCTACACGGAGGGACGCAAAAACAACTTCAAGGTACTGTCTAAAAGCAACAGCACCACCGAAAATGTTTTCAGCCTGCGGGATATGACGGAAGCAGAGCGAAATGAGTTCATAGACAAGCTGGTCAAAACCGATACTGAAGGCGTGACTATGGAGAAAAGCTTTGTGGAGCTGGACGGACAGCCCTTCTACCGGCTTCAGATCGACAGCGTCACCTCCATGGGTGAAATTCATGAGCTGCAATACGGCACAATCTTCAACGGCCATACCCTGACCTTTGTGACCTACAGTGAAACGGAGCTGTCTGAAGAGCAGGTGGCGCTGCTGGAAAAAGCCGCCTTCAGCTTTCATGCCCTTCAGATTCTGGAAAAACCGGAGCCAGAACCTGTGAATGCAATTTTGATCCTGGGACTTCTGGTGATTTTGATCGTTGTAGTCGTAGCCCCCTTTGTCTATATGCCTTTGCGGAGCCGCCGGGAGAAAAAACAGAAAGCGGAAATGGCGGAACGGCTCAGCGCATATCACAAGGCCCATGAAGACGGAAGCGGTTACGGCGAGGTACAGTTTGTCAATGAAACCGAATGCACCAAAGAGGCCGTAAGAACCTTCAGCAAATACCATGCTTATGTGAAAAATCTACCCTCTATGCTGATCGGCGGTATTTTGTGCGCTACTGTGGTGATCCTGGCCTTTTTCTTTGATGTGACCTGGTGGATGAAGCTGGCCGCCGTGGCCGTGACGGTGTATTTCCTCTATCGCACCATCAATATGGGAAACGCGGTGGAACGAGTGCAGCAGAAGGTGTTCGGACGGGGGCTTTCTTCCACCGCCCGGTATACTTTCTTCGAGGAAGGTTTCCGGGTAGCCGGAATTCAGTCCGCCAGCGTATATCCGTACTTTCAGATCCAGTCCATCAAAAAGCATGGGCATTATCTGTATCTGTATTACAGCCCGGACAATGCCTATCCTATCGATCAGTTCGGCTTTACTCAGGGAGAGTTTGAAGAATTTTCAAGCTTTATTCTGAAAAAGACGGAGAAAAGCAAGCGGGCCTGAAGCTGCTTGGGATAAGGAGGAAAACGGTATGAAAAACGATATACGCCCTATTGGGATCATCGGCGCCATGCAGGTGGAGATCGAGGCGGTATTGGAGGCGGCGGAGGAAGTAACAGTGCAGGAGCATGCCTCCATGAAATTTTACAGCGGGAAGCTTTCCGGCATTCCTATTGTGACTGCACAGTGCTCTCCCGGCAAGGTGAATTCCGCTCTGTGCGCCCAGGTAATGGCAGATTTTTACGATCCCCGCATGATTTTAAATATCGGCGTGGCCGGAGGCGTCGGCCCGGGCATTGCCATTGGTGATGTGGTGATCGCCACCCACTGCGTGCAGTATGATTTTGACTGCACTGCCCTGGGGAATTCCCGGCTGGGGGAGATCGAGCTTCCGCCGGACGATAAAAAAACACGGGATTTTCCCTGCGACAGCGGGATTTCCGAAAAGCTGGCTCAGAAAGCGGAAAGCCTGTACGGCCATTGCCACCGGGGCGTGATCGCCACCGGGGACAGGTTTGTAGCGGATCCGGAATTTGGCAAGTGGCTTTATGAGACCTTCGGCGCGCTGGCCTGCGAGATGGAAGGAGCTTCCACCGCCCATGCCTGCTTATTAAACGGCATTCCCTGTGCTGTGCTCAGAACCATTTCCGATAACGGCAACGATGAAGCCACAGTAGATTTTCCCACCTTTGCCAGGGAATCCGCCTATAAGGCTCAAAAGCTTCTGGCCGGGGTGATCGAAACGCTGTGAAGCTGTTTCATGCCTCTCAAACGCCGGGGATCCGGGTGCTGGAGCCACGGACTTCCAACCATGGGCTCCCATTGATCTATTTTTCGGACTGCCGGGAAAACACTCTGGTTTATTTGAGCAACGCCGTGGAGCGGCATTGGCTGGCTTCCGGCTTTCCGCCCTGTGAAGCGTACCACAAATGGGGAAGCTATGGCTTTACCGGGGAGGGCTTGCTCTGTTTGGAGGAATATTATCCAAACGCCACGGAGGAAACCTATGGCGGCGCGGCGGGATATATTTATACCGTGGAAACGGAGAAAGTTCGGCCCCTGCCGGAGATCCCCCATGCCTTTGTAAGCGAAGAGCCGGTCGGTATAACGGACTGTGAGATAATACCGGATGCGCTTGCAGCGCTGAGGCGAGCGGAGCGGGAGGGCAGGCTGCTCCTGCGGTTTTATGAGGAAAACAGCCCGGAAAAGCTTCATTGGATTGAGAGAAGCATTCGCCGGGAATATGCGGAAAGCGATTCCCAGCCTTACCGGGAATTTTTGAAGGCGAAATTTCCGTTTGTCCTTTTATGAAACACGAACCGAGCATCAAGGAGAAGGGGTGAGCAAAAGGCTCACCCCTTAAAATATCTCGGTTTTTGGACATATGGAAACGGCTTGAAATGGGCAATGCAACCTGCGGCTTCCATTTAGAAAATCAAAAATGCTGGTCTGTCAAAGAAAAATTGAGTATAGTAGGTCTGAACAAAAGCGCTAAAACGGAGGGACGCACATGACATTGGGCGGCAAGGTATCAAAATTACGCAGGGAGAATAACTATACGCAAGAGCAGCTTGCAGAGATTTTGGGGGTATCCAGACAGGCGATCAGCAAATGGGAAAGCGATACTGCTTATCCTGAAACAGACAAGCTGATCCACATCAGCAGATTATTTAGCTGCTCTTTGGACTATTTACTGAAGGACGAGCTGGAAACAGATGAGCAGTCGCAGGCTGATGGCGCCGTTATTCTATTCAGAAAACACTTTCATGAAAAGAAAAGCGAAAAAACTCTGTGGGGTATGCCCCTGTGGCATATTGGCCGAAACGCAAGGGGCTTTATTGCCATAGGCTTAAATGCCCGGGGAGTTATCGCGCTGGGGCTGAAGGCAAGGGGGATCCTGGCATTTGGCATGCTGCCTATGGGGGTACTTTCTTTCGGCATGCTGTCGCTTGGTGTGATCTCCCTTGGGCTGTTTGCCGCAGGCGTCCTTTCGGCAGGCTGTTTTTCCATCGGCCTGCTTGCCGCAGGCGCCATCAGCCTGGGAGTCATTTCCTTTGGAGCCATTGCCATTGGCCACTTTTCTGTGGGAGCGTTGTCCATCGGAAAATATTTCGCCCTGGGTGACCATGCGCGGGCGTTGATCGCATTGGGAGATACGGAAGCGGCAGGCAGTGTATTTCAGAAAATTGGCAGGCTTACCGCAAAGGACAGCCTTGCTGTCAAAGAATTGCTCGATACGACCGTTCCCTCTTATTTGTCCTGGGCAAAGGATTTTATCAAGCTGTTCTTTTAGGATTCTATGCCATTGATTTGGGGCGTTGGCGGCGTGTGGTTATCCATTATGGCGGCGGAGCTGAGGGCTGCCATGGCAACGCCGTGTTTCTCTTTGTCCTGAAAAAAATACGGATATGAAAGGCCGCTTCTCTGTTTCCAAACCGGGACAGCTATTCTAAAACGATCCTTCAGAGGCGGCAAATCCATTGACCTTCTTTTTGTTTCGTGCTATACTACCATCGGTTGACAAAGGGAAACACGCCTGCCGGCAATAAACAAGCAGTTTTCAGTGTTTATGTACGAGTTCGCCGTTTTTCTAAAATCTGACGGCAGGTCCCATGGAGTTTTTAGGCAGAGAAAAGGCGGGGATGGCTAGACAAACGAGGAAGCCAGGCTGACGCCTGGCAACGAGGATAACAACGCCAGCTCACCTTTTCACACCTAAAAACCGTGTTTCCTCTTGTTAAGCGATGGTAAAGCGTCAAAAAAAAGAAAATGCGTTCGGATTCAGGCCGGATAGAGAAT
>CAMVYG010000034.1 GCA_947171615.1 uncultured Clostridia bacterium | reverse complement strand
GAGTATTTTATGGCAGTTCCAGAAAACGGATTACTTAACCATTTTGCAATCAAAGCCATATATACAGAAAAATACACACCATCTGGCAATCATTCGATTTTCAATAACCGATCTGTATGGTACGAAATGAAGCAAATGACAAATGGTACTGCTGATTTCTTTTATGGTGTTACGCCACCTGATCACGTAAGTGATTGGAGAAATCCACCTAATGGATCAATTTTTGATAGCGGTTACGACTTTTATGGAGAAAAAGTCAGTACAACTTCTATAACATATCCAAAAGCGACTGCTTCATCAGGTACTTTTTATCTCCGTATTACTTCCTATCCACCTGCTTTAAATCCTTATAGCGGAAAAATAACAATATCTTTTAATACAGAGAACGACTAATCTTTAAAAGCAAAAGGGAGGCTTATCCGATATGACAAAGAAACGCAGCTTATTACTGGTTTGCATTGTGGTGATTCTTCTAACGGCCACCGTGCAAATTGCCGTAAATGCTTTTTCCATGCAAGAGCAGGAAGAAGAAATTTATAAAAAGCTTGGAAGGATCGAAACACAAAACGGCATTGCGCCTGCTTCCGAAGATGGAATAATTGCCTATACAGGAGATCATATTGTGATCCGTGCAGATGATTTAGAGCGCTATCAGCAGCGCGGACAGCTTCTCACCGGAAAAGATGATTACTCCGAAGAGGCGCTCAGAAATCTTGCCGTGCGGGAAGTTTTCTGCTATCTGGCACAGGAAGCCGGAATTCCTAACGATGACGAGGCTTTTGCCGCTTGGCTCGCAGAATATCGGAGAGGTATTGAAAACGCATCGAATTACAGCGATTTTGAGGCATTTGCAAAGGGAGCAGGTATGACGGAGGAGGAATACTGGAACTGGGCCGCTTCCAGCGAAAGCTTCCGAAAGGAATATTACGCAACCCTTTTCAGCCAAAAGCTCCGGGAAGATTACAAAGCACAATGCACCATAGCACCTGGCACAGAAGAATACCAAAAAGCCTGGATTGATTTTTTTGACCAATTTAAGGATGAGGCTGTAAAAAACGAGCACTTGAAGAAAGCAAATGAAACCCAGCCATAGAAAGTCACAAAGGACAACCCTGGGCAGAGATTTCTGTCCAGGGTTGTCCTTTTGCATAAAAAGGTATTTCGCTTTTTCAGTATGTGGTATTCTCTCAGTGGCCAGCGCTTTTTTGCGTCTCTTTTTCCTCTTTTTCTTTTCTTCCGGCATTCTTTTTCATGGTCAGCGCGATCCGCTTTTTGGCCTCGTCTATCTCCAGCACCGTGACCTCCACGATGTCTCCTACAGAAAGCACTTCCGAAGGGTGGCGGATATAGCGGTCCGCGATTTGAGAAAGGTGTACCAGGCCGTCCTGATGCACGCCGATATCCACAAAGGCGCCGAAGTCCACCACGTTCCGCACAGTTCCCTGAAGCTTCATGCCCGGCTTCAGATCGGAAAGCTCCATCACATCGGTGCGCAAAAGAGGCGGCGGCAGCTCATCGCGGGGGTCTCTTCCGGGCTTTTGCAATTCCTGTGTAATATCCCGCAGGGTGGGAAGCCCCACACCGCAGGCCTCCGCCGCTTTCTCCGGCCCATACTCCCCGAGGCGCTGGGAAAGCTCGGAAAGGTTTCCCACGTCTTTTTCCTCATAGCCGCACAGGGAAAGAAGCTTCCTGGCCGCTTCATAGGATTCCGGGTGCACAGCGGTATGGTCCAGCACATTTTTGCTTTCCGGTACCCGCAGAAAGCCTGCGCACTGCTCAAAGGCCTTGGGCCCCAGCTTCGGTACCTTCAGAAGCTCCCGCCTTGTTTGGAAGGAACCGTTTTCCTCCCGGTAGGCCGCCACATTTTTAGCCACCGCCGGAGTGATCCCCGCCACCCGCCGCAGCAGCGAGGGGGAAGCGGTATTCAGATCTACCCCCACGGCGTTTACGCAGTCCTCCACCACGCCGTCCAGTGCTTCGGAAAGCTGAGCCTGGGGCATATCGTGCTGATACTGGCCTACACCGATAGCCTTGGGGTCAATTTTCACCAGCTCCGCCAGCGGGTCCTGAAGCCGCCGGGCAATGGACACAGCGGAACGCAGGGAAACATCATAATCCGGGAACTCCTCAGCCCCCAGCTTGGAGGCGGAATAGACAGAGGCCCCGGCCTCGCTGACCACCATATAGGAGATATCCCCGCCGTATTCCTTCAAAAACTCGCTGACAAACAGCTCAGACTCCCGGCTGGCAGTGCCGTTTCCAATAGCGATACAGGTAATATGATGGGTATCCACCAGCCTGCGAAGAATTTTCTTTGCCTCTTCCGTTTTATTGTGAGGCTTGGTGGGGTAAATCACTGCTGTTTCCAGCACCTTGCCGGTACCGTCTACCACAGCCAGCTTGCAGCCGGTGCGGTAAGCCGGGTCAAACCCCAAAGTTACCCGGTTTTTCACCGGAGGCTGCATCAGAAGGGGCCGCAGATTCAAGGCAAAGGTGTGAATGGCCTGCTCGTCTGCCCGCTCTGTCAGGTCGTTTCTCACTTCCCGTTCCAGGGAGGGAAAAATCAGCCTGTCCCAGGCGTCCCCGGCAACTTCCCGCAAAAGCTCCTGCAAGGGATGCCGGGGGGAAACTGCTTTCTCCAGGATCACAGTAACCGGAGCCCATTCTCCCGGGCGCACAGACACCTTCAGCATGTTTTCCCGCTCTCCCCGATCCATTGCCAGGATCTGGTGGCTTTGCAGGCGGCGCAGGGGTTCTTCAAATTCATAATAGATACGGTATACCGTATCTTCTTCTGTATTGGCAGAGGAACGGAGCGTACCGTTCTTCTGAATTTTTTCCCGCAGCAGCTTGCGAAGCCCCGCGTCGTCCGACAGATCTTCCGCAATGATATCCTTTGCTCCCTGTAAAGCTTCCTCCGGAGTTTCCACGCCTTTTTCTTGGTTTACATAATTTTCAGCAAGCTGTTCCAGCAAGCTAAGATCCAAGGGGCGGCCTCCTTCGTCTTTTCCGCTGAAAAGCAAAGCGGCCAAAGGCTCCAGTCCCTTTTCTCTGGCCACGCTTGCCCTGGTTTTCCGCTTGGGGCGATAGGGGCGGTAAAGATCCTCCACCTCTGTCAGGGACGCGGCACCATCAATGGCCGCTTCCAATTCCGGGGTAAGCTTTCCCTGTTCGCCGATGGCAGCTTTTACTTCTTCCTTTCTGGTGTGCAGCCCACGCAGATACTGAAGCCGGTCTGCCAACAGCCGAATGGTTTGGTCGTCCATGGAGCCGTGCTGCTCTTTGCGGTATCGGGCAATAAACGGAACGGTATTCCCCTCGTCCAAAAGCGACACCACCGCCTGGGCGTGCTCCGGGCGGACATGCAATTCATTTGACAAAACAGAAATCATTTGATCCATAGCCTTTTATATTCCTTTCGGGGTTTCTTTCAAATCTTCAAAATAGGAGTGATATTTGATCTTCAAAGTACTTTTCGGAAACAGAAACTCATGGAGCGACAAAAAATAGCTGTCCGTCATACTGGCGATATAATCTGCCACGATCTGCTCCGGCCGCTCCTCCAGATAGTCCGGCTGCCCCTCCTCCCGATAAAAGCGGGTGGTTTTCCGAACGAAATCAATATGGTGCCGAAATATGGGAGAGGACTTTTTCTCTTCTTTGATGTCCTCCAGAAGCTTTTCAAAAACCTGCCGGAGCATGGGGCGTATCATATGCTCATACTCACCGCTCACGGCTTCGCTGTGATAGATCCTTTCATAATTTTCCTTTTTAGCGATCCGCAGCTCATGGTACGCTCCGGGGCTGAGCAGAAGATGATCCTTCCCATAGCTGTTTTCAATGATATCCACCGACATATTGTTGATGATCGCCGCGTTTCTATCGCCGATTTCCCGAGAGGTAAAGCCGGAGTAGCCCTCGATAATGTGGGCCGTCATGGCATCCTGCCGGTCCTTTCCCAAATAGGCGATCATATCACAGATACGCACCACACAACCTTCCAGAGTGGAGGGAACCAACTGCTCCACAGCCTCATTTCCATGGGTAAGGCAGGCTTCTACTCTGTTATTCAATTCCACAAAGCCGGAAAGAGGCCGGGGACGATACTCCTGCTGCTCAAACTCCCCGTTGTGGCAAAGAATGCCGTCCAGGGTTTGCAAAGTCACCTTTCTTTGAAAAATGGCGTCCAGCACCCGAACGCTTTGCACATTGTGAAAAAAATAACGGCCGCAAAATTCCTGCATCAGCTCGCTGAGATACCGCTCTCCCGCATGGCCGAAGGGGGTATGCCCCAGGTCGTGACCCAGAGAAATGGCTTCGATCAGATCCAGGTTCAGCCCCAGCATAGCACCGATATTTCTGGCGATACGGGACACAAGCTGCACATGGAGGCCCCGGCGGGTGATATCATCGTTTTCATAAAAGGAAAGCACCTGGGTCTTGTCCGCATAGCGGTTATACATGGGCAGGTGCAGGATCTTCTCCGTATCCCGCACAAAGGCTGGCCGCCACAGGGGAGAACGATCCTTCATTTCTCCCGGACGAACCGCGTTTGCCTCCTGAAACCGAAAGGGATTTTCCCAATGCTCCGCCCGGTCCCGGCGAATTCTCTCCTGAAGCTCCTGACTCAGCCTGTTATACTTTAATCCACTTTTCAAAAAACCGCCTCCTTAGAGCTTGATCTCCGGCCAGATACAGAAACCCCCGCCATTCCCAAAGGAACCGCAGGGGAAATCATTCTTTATAATTAAAACGCACTCAAATGGAAAGCTTTGCGGAAATGCGGTACAGAGCCTCATCGAAAACACGGGGCATATTCAGGGCTTCCGTAATATCGTAATCCACGATCTGTTCGCCCTTCATGGCTACCACACGGTTTCCCAGGCCCTTTTCCAGCAGCTCCACCGCATGATATCCCATGCGGCTGGCAACCACACGATCCCGCAGGGTAGGAGAACCGCCACGCTGTACATGACCCAAAATGGTGGCCCGGCTTTCGATCCCGGTGGCAGCCTGAATCTTTTCCGCGATCTCCTGAGTGTGGCCCACGCCTTCCGCCACCACCACAATAAAGTGACGCTTGCCGGTGCTCTGAGCCATACGGATCCGGGCGATCACGTCCGCTTCAAAATCATAGGGAACCTCCGGTACCAAGGTAGCGATAGCGCCCACTGCAATACCCGTGTGCAAAGCGATGTCTCCACAACGGCGGCCCATAACCTCTACCACGCTGCACCGGTCATGAGACTCGGTGGTATCCCGAATACGGTCGATCATATCCATGGCGGTATTGAGAGCGGTATCATAGCCGATAGTGTAATCGGTACAGGCAATATCATTATCGATGGTACCGGGTACGCCGATGCAGAGCACCCCAGCGTTTGTCAGATCACGAGCGCCCCGGAAGGAGCCGTCTCCACCGATCACCACCACGCCGTCTATTCCCAGATTCCTGCACATATCCGCAGCCTTCTTTACCCCCTCCGGAGTATTGAATTCCGGGCTGCGGGCCGTAAACAGCGCTGTGCCGCCATGCTGCATAATATCGGAAACACTGCGCAGATTCATTTCCTGAATATCACCGTGAAGAAGGCCGTTGTAACCCCGCTTCACACCGTATACCTTCATGCCAAAGGAAATTGCGGAACGAACCACGGCGCGTACCGCCGCATTCATGCCGGGGGCGTCCCCCCCGCTGGTCAGAACTGCAATACTTTTCGCACCCATATGTTTTCCTCCATCTATTTTGATCGCGCAGGGCCTCTCGCACCTGCTGACCCCATTGTATATGTTTCTAGAATATTATAGCAAAAGAGAAAAAATTATCAAGAGGTTCCCAAAAAGATTTTCGCCGAACTTTTGCAAAAAACGCCAATTATAATAAAACTGCCACGTTTTCTTCCCCCAAAAGCTTTTTAAGCGCCTCAAGAAGCGGATCGTTCAGCTCCGTGCGGAATCGGGCAGGCGCCTTTAAGAGCTTTTCGGAATCCCGAAAGAACAGGTACACATCTGTTTTTCCCTCATCGAAAATTGCCAGATATTCCATAGCCTTTTTATACCTTGAATCCTCTTTGGAATCCAGCTTCAGATAAAGTCCGGGCCTTCCGGAACGCCCATGCTGTGCCGCCGGTTCCCCTCCGTTTTTGCCAGGCATCCCCTGTCCCGGCCGGGAAAATTTGGCACAGATCAATTCCGGCTCCTGATCTTCCGCAAAGCTCAGCCGCCCGGAAGCCTCTACCACGGCGCCTGTATCCAGAAGATCGGCAAAGCCCTCCAGTGTTTTGGCAAATACCAGTCCGGTGACAGCGCCGTACATATCCTCCAGAGTCAAAAAAGCCATGGTTCCGCCATTTTTGGTAGATTTTTTCCGCATCTCGGCGATCATAGCAAGCAGTGTGACCTGCTGCCCGTCCCGGTACTGCCCAGAGTCTCCTTCGCTGCTGCGAAAGATCTCATCGCTTCTGGCATAACGGCCTGTCCGGTACAGGGTTTCATAGTCCATCATAGGGTGACCGGAAAGATACATGCCGGTCACTTCCCGTTCCATAGAAAGCCGGTCTCCCACTGAAAATTCCTCCGCCTTTTGCAAAGCGGGTTCGCCGCTTTCCTCTGCGCCGGGACTGTCAAAAAAGCCCATCTGCCCTTCCAGGTTCCGGCGCTTGTCCGTTTCCAGTGAGCTCAACACGGATTCCACGGAAAGCAGCATTTCCCGGCGGTTGTTTCCCAAACCGTCCAGCGCGCCGCATTTGATCAGGCTTTCAATAGCCTTGCGGTTCAGATCCTTGCCGGTCATGCGCTTACAGAAATTATAGAAGGAGGTAAATTTCCCGCCCTGCCGGCGTTCCTCCATCATGCGCAGGATCGCCGCCCGGCCCAGATTTTTTACTGCCAGCAGACCATAGCGGATGGTCTCTCCAACTACGGTAAAGCCTGTATCACTTTCATTGACATGGGGCGGCAGCACGGAGATTTTCAAGCGCTTGCATTCCTCCATATATTCCGCTACCTTTCCCGCCCAGCCCAGCACGCTGGACAGAAGGGAAGCCATATATTCTCTTGGATAGTGGCGTTTCAGATAGGCGGTTTGATACGCTACCACCGCATAAGCCGCCGCATGGGATTTATTAAAGGCATAGGAAGCAAAGCTTTCGATCTCCCGGAACAGTTCTTCCGCTGTTTCCCGGTCTACCCCCCGGTTCAGGCAGCCTTCCACCTCCCAGGAGCCGTCCTCCCGCTGCTGCCCGTACAAAAAGATCTGCCGCTCTTTTTCCAGCACATCGCGCTTTTTCTTGGCCATCGCCCGGCGCACAATATCCGCCCGGCCCAGAGAATACCCCGCCAATTCCCGGAAAATCTGCATCACCTGCTCCTGATAGATGATACAGCCATAGGTCACGTCTAAAATAGGCTTCAGTCTTTCATGACGGTATACCACCCGGTCAGGGTTCTTCCGGTTTTCAATATACATGGGAATAAACTGCATGGGGCCGGGGCGATACAGGGAGATAATGGCGATCAGGTCTTCAATGCTTTCCGGCTCTGCCTGGGAAAGCAGCCGCTTCATGCCGCCGGATTCAAACTGGAACACCCCCACGGAATCCGCCCGGGCCATCATACGGAAAGTTTCTGCATCGTCCTCGGGGATCGTCTCGATAGAAAACTCCGGTTCCCGACGGCAGATGAGCTTCTGGGCGTTATCGATCACAGAAAGATTCCGCAGACCCAAAAAGTCCATTTTCAGAAGGCCCAACTCTTCAATGGCGGTCATGGTAAACTGGGTCACTACCACATCGTCGTTTTTCGCCAGAGGCACGTATTCCGTAACGGGCCTATCCGTGATCAGCACCCCCGCCGCATGGGTAGAGGCATGGCGGGGCATTCCCTCCAGCTTTCGGGCCATGTCTACCAAAGCCTTCACCTGATCGTCGCTTTCATACAGCGTGCGGAAGCTTTGGGACCCCTTCAGCGCCTTATCCAGGGTGATCCCCAGCTCCATGGGAACCTGCTTTGCCACCTGGTCCACCTTGTTGTAGGGAATTGCCATGGCTCTTCCCACATCCCGCAGGGCTCCTCTGGCAGCCATAGTGCCGAAGGTGACGATCTGCGCCACGTGATCCGCCCCATAGCGATCCAGCACGTATTGAATGATCTCGTCCCGGCGTTCGTCGCTGAAATCAATATCAAAATCCGGCATACTCACCCGCTCGGCATTGAGAAAACGCTCAAAAATCAGTCCATAGCGAATGGGATCAACATTGGTGATTCCAATACAGTAAGCGCAAAGGCTTCCCGCGCCGGAGCCTCTGCCCGGCCCAACGGGGATCCCCACGCTTTTCGCATAGCGGATAAAATCCCACACAATGAGGTAGTAGTTTACATAACCCATCTGCGAAATTACGCTGATCTCATAGTCCAAACGATCCTGAAGGCTTTGCTCCGGCTGCTCTCCATACCGGTTTTTTAAGCCGTCCTGACAGAGTTTCCTGAAAAAACTTTCGCTGTCGCTTCCGTCCGGCGGGTCAAAGCGGGGCAGCTTGGTTTTTCCGAATTCAATCTCCACCTCACAGCGCTCCGCGATCTTCACGGTATTGTCCGCCGCCTCCGGCAGTTCCGGGAAAAGCGCCCGCATTTCTTCTTCGCTTTTTACATAGAACTCATCGGAGCCAAATTCCAGCGTGTCTTTATCCTCTACCGTGCGCCCGGTCTGAATACAGATAAGAATATGGTGCATGGCGCTGTCTTCTTTTTCAATATAGTGACAGTCGTTTGTCACCACCAGGGGAATTTCTGTTTCCCGGGAAAGGCGAATGATCTGCGGGTTTACATAATGCTGCCCGTCCAATCCATGATCCTGCAGCTCCAAAAAGAAATTTTCCGGGCCGAAAATCTCCCGATACCGTAAAGCGGCCTCCTTGGCCCCGGCATAATCGTTCCGGGAAAGCGCCCGGGGAATTTCCCCGGCCAGGCAGGCGGACAGAGCAATCAATCCTTCATGGTGCTGCTCTAAAAGCTCAAAATCCACCCTGGGGCGGTTATAAAAACCTTCCGTCCAGCTTTTGGATACCATGGCAATTAGATTCCGATATCCTGTTTCGTTTTCGCAGAGCAACACCAAATGGCGGTTTTCGCTGTCCAGCTCATGAACCCGGTCAAACCTGGTGCGCTTAGCCACATAGACTTCACAACCCAAAATCGGCTTAATTCCCCGCTTTTTGGCAGCTTTGTAAAACTCGATCACGCCATACATACAGCCATGGTCGGTGATTGCAACAGCGGTCTGGCCCAGCGCCTGAATTCTGTCCAGTAACAGTTCGATCCTGCAGGCTCCGTCCAACAGGCTGTATTCCGTATGCAGATGTAAATGCGCAAAGGCCATGCCCTCGCCCCCTTTCTTTGCTGAATGGCGTATACTTTAGTGCAAACTTTTGCCCTTACCAACAACTAACAACTAAACGACTAATAACTATACTTTTCCCCGAAACTCAGCCCAGCTCCTGATGGATCGCCCCCAAAAGCTCCCGGGTGCTGTCGCAGCTGTGCTCCCAATACATGATTCCCAAAAGCCCCTTTTCCTTCACAAAGGCCGCCTTCAGGGCCACTGCCTCCGGGCTTTCATAGCTGATAAATTCCCAGCCGTTCCACAAATAAGCGGCCCGCGCTTCCTGATCCCAATACCGGGTAAAGCCGCCCTCCCGAATAAATTCCGGGGTGATTTGACTGTAGCGGGGCCCGCCCATACCAACGCTTTCCGCTTCCTGCAGCAGCCCGTGGTTTTCACCGCTTTTCACCCCTGTCCAGCGACGGGAATAGAAGGCCGCCCCCACCACCAGCTTGGAAAGGGGCACTCCGGCGTTGTGGAACAGGGCAACAATGTCTTTGGTGTTTACCATTCTATCGTCCCCGGCCGTGGCAAAAAGAGCCGCATGATGTCCTGTCAGGTGAGAGAAACCGCCGCACATATCATAGGTCATCAGCTGCACATAGTCTACGATTTCCGCCACCTTATCCATTTCCGTATCCCGGACAAAATATTCCCCTGCTCCGGCGGCGATCGAGAGGCTTTTTTCTTCCAGCTGCTTTCTCAATTCTTCCAGCAGCAGCGTGAAGTTTTCCCGATCGGCGGGGTCGGCGTCGATCCCGGCCTGGTCGTTGCAGGGATATTCCCAGTCGATATCGATTCCATCCAGGCCCAGCCGCTCCACTGCCTCCCCGCAGGAGCGGGCAAAACGCTCCCTATCCGCTGCCGTCATGGCCATTTGAGAAAAGCCCCCCGCGCCCCAGCCGCCTACCGACAACACAATGCGTATTTCCGGGTTCCATTCCCGGAATTTCTTAAGCAGATCGAGATGAGTAAGCTGATGGAGATCCAGCACGCCATCCTGAATCAAGCCGAAAGCAAGGTTAATGTGCGTCAGACGGCTGAGATCTTCTTTGGTGAACATGGGCAGTGCATCGTTCATGGCATAGGCCAGTACCAAATACTTCATAAGAGAACTCTCCTTTCAAGCTTCAAAATCCGATTGATTTACATAATTCTATTTACATAATTCTTTTTCCGGCTTCCAAATATTTTTCTCCCAGCTCCAGCAGCCGTTCCAGCCGGTGATTGACGCCGCTTCGGCTGATGTGCAATGCTTCCCCCAGCTGCCGCAAAGTCATTTCCGGGTTTTCCAGCCGGAGCCGCGCCAGTTCACGCAGACCGTCCGGAAGGCGATTAAGCTCTCCCGCGTCATTCAGGGCAGCGATAGCGGCGATCTGCCGGGCAGAGGCGGAATAGGTTTTATCCATATTTGCTGTCTCAAAATTGGCCTTCCGGTTAATATCATTTTTTGCTTCCTTATACATGCGCACCTGCATCAGTTCCATAGAAGCTCCCGCGGCCCCTAAAAAGGTCAGCAGATCCTCGATCTGTCCGCTTTCCTTCCAGTAGACCACATAACCTCCCTTTCGGGAAGCCAACAGGGGATTGACCGAAAACGCAGACACCTCGCAAAGCAGGGTATACAGCTGATTGGCCAGCTTCTGGTAGGGCACGGCAAATTCCAGATGATAGCCTTTCTGTGGGTCTACCGCCGTGCCGCAGGTTAGAAATGCACCTCTGAGAAAGGCGGCCTGACAACAGTCATTCTCCAATACGGCCCGGTTGATCCGCAGGCTTGTCTCCTGCCCGGTATGTCCGAAAGCGGAAAGCAGGCAGATCCGGGCATCCTCATCCTGTAGGGAAACCCGGTAGGCAGGCTTTTTTCGCCTGCTCACACCATAGCTCAGCTCGCCGCCCGCACCGGCTGCGGCTGCGGCCAGCTCCAGCATACGGCGAGCAACATTACCGTTTTCTGTAACATAAGCGGTTTCCCTGAGAGAAAAGCATTTGGAAAAAAGCCATGCTCCATAGCACTCGGCCCGAAGACAGCAACCGCGTTTATTTTCTAGTTTACATAATTCAGATTTGATCTCAGCGGAAAAAGACATTCCCGTTCACCTACACTAAAAAATTCCGTACCCGGAGAGCGTTTAGAATTTCTGAATATCCCGGTGGGTCACACTGGTTTTTACGCCCTTTCCTATCAGATAGTCACACATATATTGGGCCAGGGCCACAGAGCGGTGATGCCCGCCTGTGCAGCCAACGGCGATCACCAGCTGGCTTTTCCCCTCTTTGCTGTACAGCGGCAACAGATAGTCCACCATATCCGTAAAGCGGGATACAAAGCCCGCTGTTTCTTCCTTCTCCATCACATAGTCCCGCACCGCCGCGTCCAAGCCGGTCTGGGGACGAAGAACCTCATCATAAAAGGGATTTGGCAGGCACCGAACATCAAAAACCAGATCGGATTCCATGGGAATTCCGAATTTGAAGCCGAAGCTGATACAATGTACCGCCAGAGAATCGCTGGGGCTGCTCAAAAACAGCTCTGTGATCCGGGTCTTCAGCTGAGCGGGAGATACCCCGGAGGTATCGATCACATAATCTGAGCACTCCTTCACCGGCTTCAGCATTTCCCGCTCTAACCGCACCGCCTGTTCCAGCGAACCATTTAAATCGTCGGAAAGGGGATGCTTTCGCCGGGTCTCCTTAAATCTGCGCACCAGCACTGCGTCGGAAGAATCGAGAAATAAGATCTTATAGGGCTTTTTGTCCCGCTTCAAGGCTTCCATGGCAGTAAAGAATGATTTAAAAAGCTCTCCGCCCCGGGTGTCTGTCACCACCGCTACCCGGTTCCTGAGGCCTTCCGATTTGATACAGAGGTCATAAAACACGGGAATCAGCGCAGGAGGCAGGTTATCCACACAGAAAAAGCCGATATCCTCCATTGCGTGCATCGCCCTTGTCTTTCCCGCTCCGGAAAGCCCTGTAACAATTACAAATTCCATCTGCCCAACAACTTCCTTTCTTATTCCTCATTTCTCTCCGATTCTATTCCGCCTCGCCTGTTACCCGAACCTCACATTCCAGCTGGGTTCCCTTTTCGGCGGCCACCTTTTCTTTAATCATATCGATCAGCGCCAGCACGTCCCGGCAGGATGCGCCGCCTGTATTCACGATAAATCCGGCGTGCTTCGGGCTGACCTGAGCGCCGCCAATCTTTCTGCCCTTAAGTCCGCATTCCTCGATCAGGGCAGCGGCAAAACCATTCTGCGGACGTTTGAATACGCTTCCCGCGCTGGGCTGATCGTAAGGCTGTTTTTCCTTCCGGCGGCCCATCAGTTCTTCCATCTTTGCAGAAATTTCCTCCCGGTTTCCCGGTACAAGGCGATATTCCACAGAAAGGATCACATCGCTGCCGCCTGTATACCGGCTGTGCCGATAGGAAAAATCCAGTTCCCCGCAGGAAACGGTTACAACCTCTCCCCCTTCGGTGAGATGGGTGACTCTTTTCACAATATCTTTCATTTCGCCACCATAGGCTCCGGCGTTCATATAAGCGGCCCCGCCTGCTGAGCCCGGGATCCCCCAGGCAAATTCCAGCCCGGACAGACTGTGTTCTCTGGCAAAGGCACAAACCGAGGCCAGAGGCGCCGCAGCGCCGGCGCGTACCGTTTCGCCGTCCGGCAGCAGTTCCACCCTGCTGAAATCACCGCTTAAAGCAATTACAGCGCCTCGAATCCCCTGATCGGAAACCAGCAGATTGGAGCCGTTTCCCAGCAGCAGCCACGGCAGGCGTTCTTCTCTTAAAATCTGCAACAGCCCGATAAGCTGTTTTTCATCAGTTACGGTCAAAAAGCGGTCTGCCGGGCCGCCAATGCGAAAGGTGGTATGGCGGCTCATGGGCTCCTCCCGCAGGCAGGCACAGCCCAGCTCCCGGGCCACGTTGTCAAACCGTGTATAATCAGGTCGCAAAAAAGTCCCTCCGTCTCTGGGTAGTCTTTTTGTCTGAAAACTTGGGTCTATTCTTCACCGAGATAGGTTCTGTTAGTAAAAATATGCGTGTGTTCCCGAAGATACGCCCGAAGACGTTCTTCGGAAGCGTTCAGGATCAATTCTTCCGGAAAATCAATTTCTTCCAGCATCTGCAGCGCAAAGCTGAAATAGCCTACCTTTGCTTCAAAATGCGCATCGGAATCCACCACTATAGGCACTCCGTATTTTTTACAGGCCAGGGCAATTTTCTTGCAGTTCTCCACATTCTGCGTTCTGACCTCAAAGGTGTGGTTATTGATCTCCACCAGCTTATGGTTCTCCCCAAATGCCGGGATCACCCGATCCACATCATAGGAAAACAGCGGGTCACCGCTGTGGGCGATCACGTTGATATGGGGATTTTTCGCTACCTGAAGCCAAAGGTGTGTGCTTTTCTCCACATTGGGATCCTGCAACCCCTCCTGTCCCAGATGGTGAATAGACGCGATTCCCCAGTCCAGGCGGGCAAAATCTTTCTCTGAAACATCCAGTGTTCCATCAAAATCCATAATATTGGCTTCGATCCCCACAATGGTCATCACGCCCCGGTGATAGAGCGGCAACTCATGGAGACAGGAGAAATAAAATTCTTCCGGCTTCGGAGCGCCGGGCATGGAAACGGCATGATCCGTAATGGCAATGGCGGAAAGGCCCTTGTTGGCAGCAGCCTGCACCATTTCAGTAAGCGTGCTGTAGGCATGGGTAGAAGCCAGCGTGTGGGTATGCAGATCAGCAATAAGATGATACCGGCCCATACTCAAATATCCAAATCCTTTCTGATATCTGTTCCCTGCAGGTCGGTCATATCCATTCCAAGGCTGGAAAGCAGCTCCTGGGCGGCATTGTAACCCATTTTCTTCTGGCGGTTATTCATGGCGGCCACTTCAATAATGATAGCAAGATTCCTCCCCGGCTTTACCGGAATGGTGATCACCGGTACCCGAATCCCTAAAATCTCTGTAAACTCGCTATCGATCCCCATGCGGTCATATACTTTAGTGGCGTCCCACAGCTCCATGTTGATGCACATATCGATTTTTTCTGTAAGCTTTACCGCGCCCATACCGAAGATCCGCCGGGCATTGATAATGCCGATGCCCCGCAGCTCAATAAAGTGCCGTATGTTTTCCGGGGCCTGGCCTACCAGCGCCTTCCGGGAGGTGCGGCGGATCTCCACCGCGTCGTCGGCGATCAGCCGGTGCCCACGCTTGATCAGCTCAATAGCGGTTTCGCTTTTACCGACGCCGCTGTCACCCACCAGCAAAATTCCTTCGCCGTACACCTCTACCAAAACGCCGTGCCGCGTGATTCTGGGAGCCAGCTCTACATTCAACAGCGATACAAGGTCAGCTACCACATTGGAGGTAGAGTCCTTGGAGGAAAGCAAGGGAATCTCATGAGCTTTTGCCGCTTCCAACATACAGGGGGGCGGTTCTATCCCTCTGGCTACGATTACTGCCGGGGGACACAGGGCAAAGAAGTTTTCGATAGACTGCTTCTCCTTTTCCTCTCCCATAGATTTCAAAAGGGCTGTCTCCGAAAGCCCCAAAATGGCAATGCGGTGAGGATCAAAATACTCGCAAAAGCCATGAAGCTCCAATCCGGGACGATTGACATCCTTTGACCGGATCAGGATCTCCTCGGCGCTTTTGGGAAGATACATCTCCTGAAGGCCCAGCTCTT
>CAMVYG010000033.1 GCA_947171615.1 uncultured Clostridia bacterium | reverse complement strand
ACCAGGGACAAACCTTTTGGTCTGTCCCTGGTTTAATTTATGCGGATCAGAAATTTTTCACCATATCCATAACGGTCTGCTCCCACTCGAAAATGTTTTCGGGGCGGAAGCTATTCTGCCGCCCGGCTTATGACACCGGGATCAGGAAGATGGTATTACTCCTCTTCCTGATCTCTCTTTATTAATTTTGTTCAGCAGATAAACAGCCTATTTGATCGGGTAAGCCGAGTAGTTCCAGTGTTTTGGGCAAAGGGAAAACCCACCAGAGTATCTGGCGGGTTTTTATATGGTTTCATTAAAATGTTCTTGTGTAGTCTGAAGCTGCTTTTTCAAAATTTCATGCCACATGTGATAATGGATCTCACCGCTGCCTTTGGAAACCTTGGTACGCAGAACCGTTCCATCATCAAGGAGCTTACGGTAATAGTAGTGATCGGTTTCCTTATAGAGCTTCCAGCCGTCCCGGTCACAGAAACGCTTCAGCTCTTTCCATTTTGGCATACGAGCATATCCTCCAATTCTTTAGAGGATTTTGCTGTTAATGCTTTGATGACATAAATCAAATGCCCCTTGCGGTTAGGCGCTTTGGAATACAACTCAAATTCCTGATAGTATTCTTCGGCGTATTCCATAACATTTTCTGCCAGAGCCGCTTTGGCAGATTTGATATCTTCACCATGAGAAATGATGTCCAGTGAATCAAGGGACAAAGTAATGCTGTCGTCCTCCTCCTGAAACTGCGTTACAGTAAACTGCACATCGCTCACCATCTGCGCTACCGTTTCCTCGGAGAGCATTATTACGGTGTCCCGCGTCCGTTTGATAAAAGCCGGACGCTGACGCACCACCGAGTCAATCACACTGCTCCATTCACGCCTGGCATCACTCGCATTGATCACTAACATCTCGTTCATCCCCTTTGCACCTCTACTTTACCACAAATTGTACAACTTGTCAACTTTGTACATTTCATTTTATGCAGATAACAGGGAATTATTCTTTTGAAAGGAATGCTAAAAATGGAAATGAGTTTTGACTGCGATCCATCAAGCTTTTGCAGCCCATGAAACATCATAACTGCAAGTCTCAAAATCAGGGATCGGTAGAAAGGTCTCGCGTCTTATGGCTATGTCCTGCAAGCAGCAGCCCGGTTTACTGCCCTCCCTGCTCCGCCGCCATGCTTTCCCCCAGATATTCCGCCACGGTGCGGAATACTCTGGCGGTAGAACCCAGGTCGTCCGCGGCAGATTCCCGCAAAACGGTAATACAGTAGCGGGGGCCGGTTTCATCGCAGACATAGCCGCAGTACCAGAAGTGGAGCAGTTCTTCTTTTCCCTGGTACACGCCGGTCTGTGCCGTGCCGGTTTTCACCCCTGCTTTGCAGTTTTCAGGCGCTCCGGGTTTGGCGGTGCCTTCCTTTACCGCGCCCTCCATGCAGCTTTTCAGGGTTTCGGCAGTTGCCGCCGACATGACCCGCAGTGTTTTATCCGAAACAGCGCGGCTTTTCGTCAGCCTCATTTCGCTGTCTACCGTTCCCGCGATCAGCTTGGGAGAGTAATAGGTGCCGCCGGAAGCAATGGCATTTACTACAGCGCACATCTGCACCGGAGTAACGGTCAGCTCCCCCTGACCAAAGGAAAAATTAGCCAAGGCCCGGGCATTTTCCAGAGAAGCCGCCTCCGGCAGTGTACCTGCCTCGGAAAACAGGCCGCGGCCAAATTCCTGCTCTGCCCCCAGCCCCAGGTTATAGGCCATATTCAGGATATTCTGTCCCCCCAGGCTTCTGCCGGTGTTGATAAAATAGCAGTTACAAGAGTGCTCCAACGCTCCCTTTAAATCCACCTTGCCGTGAGCCATGCCATCGAAGCAGTGAAAAAGCATTCCTCCGGCGTTTATCACACCGGTACACTCATAGCTGTCCTGAAGGCTTCCTCCATTCTCCAGCTTAGCTGCCGCCCCTACCAGCTTGAAAACCGAACCGGGCGCATAGGCAGAGAAGGCCCGGTTCACCAGAGGGCTTTCCGGGTTCTCTGCCGCCGCTCCCAGATCCACGGGAGAATAGGCGGGTAAACTTGCCAGCGCCCGGATCTCACAATTCGGCACCTCTGTTACCACCACCGCCCCTTTGTTCAAAGGAGCCGCGGCTTTCTCCACCACTTCCTGCAGGTCGCTGTTCAGGGTCAGGGCCACGCCGCCCCGGGATTCCCGCAGGGTGTCAGATACCTGCCGGTCTCCTCCGGCCACCACCCGGCCTAAAGCGTCTACCTGGTAATAAACCGTGGCCTTTCCGGTATGGCTTTCCAGCACATCGTTCATGGCGAGCTCTATGCCGCTGACGCCGCTTCCCATGCTGTCCAGATAGCCGATCACATGGGGCGCGAGCTGGTCTTTTTTATACCGCTGGGGTACGCTGAACAAATCGATGCAGGGGTTTTCCAGGCTGCGCTCCAGCTCCATTAGAAAAGGCTTCCCGTCTTCCAAAGCCAAAGCAAGCCGCTGCCGGTAATTGCCCTCCGTGGCTTTTTCCAGCGCGCCGATGGCCTCTATGGTAGGCGCTACTGCCGCCACCCACTTTCTTTTTTCGCCTACCAGCGGGCGAAGCTCACAATCATAAATACCGCCCCGGGTCTGCGCCACATCCAACCTGTAGACGCTCTGCCCTTCCGCTGCCGCCACATATTCCGCGCTGCCGGACACACTGGCAATGGAAAAACAGGCGGCTCCCAGCAAAATCAAAAGCAGGGAAAACACAGCATACGCTTTTCGTTTCATAAAAATCACCCATTCTTTTTTCGGAATTTGTGCCGGTGGTTGCAGCCGATTGCCGCTTTGAGTTTTGCGGCAAAGGCACAAAAACGGTGTGTGAAAAAGCATTTTTCACATTATCGCCCCGGTTTCAGATTTGTCAAACAGTTTTTCAGCTTGAGAAAACAAAATGTCAGCGGGCAGCAGAAAGCCACCCGCTGACATTTTGCAAACAGTTATGCTCTTTCTCTGTCATCCCGGAACAACAGGGCGATGCACCACAGGGCGGCAATAGCCACGATCACGTAAATGATCCGGGCAATCACGGAACCCTGCCCGCCGCAGATCCAGGCCACCAGGTCAAACTGGAAAATGCCTACAAGGCCCCAGTTGATCCCGCCGATGATAGCGAGAGCTAAAGCGATACGATCTAATACCGTCATACTGTTCTACCTCTTTACTTGAAAATTCCAGGTCGTCCTTATTGTGTCCCTTCTGACGAGGTTTATTCAACTCCTTTTTGAATATTGTGAGATTGAAAACTCTGTCGCACTGTGTTAAAATAGAAAGGATATTTCAAATTTTTCAAAAACGTTCTTTTGCCGCAGAGCAAGTTTTCCTGCCCGCCAACAAGGCCGTGTCGCCGAGTTCCGGCAGTTTTTGCGTCAGCTTCAGAGCGTGAGACAGGATGGATTTTTTGAGCAACACCGCACAGCCCCAGAACAAAATGGGCACAGCGCCTATGCTGCCCCTGATTTTTTCCATGTCACTGCCCGCCATGTTTTCCATGCTGGTGCAGGCCCTTTACAACATTGTAGACAGCTACTTTGTTTCTCAGCTCAGCCAAAAGGCCCTTTCCGCCGTTTCCCTGGCCTTCCCCATTCAGAACTTGCAAATTGCCTTTGCGGTAGGTACGGCAGTGGGCGTTACCTCCCTGATCTCCCGAAGGCTGGGGCAGAGACGCAGAGACGAGGCATGCTCCGCGGCGGTTCACGGCCTGCTGCTGGGCATCATTACCTCTCTGGCCTTTGCCGTATACGGCGCTTTTTTCACTACGCCTTTCTTTCAGATGTTTGAATCCGATCCGGAGATCATTCATATGGGCGACCAGTACATTTCCGTCTGCTGCATTTTCTCTTTCGGCTGCTTTATTTCCGTCATGCTGGAAAAAACCTTACAGGCCACGGGCAATATGATCTGGCCCATGGTGTTCCAGCTGGTGGGAGCTATTACGAATATCGTTCTGGACCCCATTTTCATCTTCGGCTATTTCGGCATGCCCGCCCTGGGTGTGACCGGCGCGGCGGTAGCCACGGTAGCCGGACAGATTGTTTCCATGATCGTGTGTATTCTTGTAATGGCCCTCGGGAAGCATGAAATCAAAATCAGCTTTAAAGGCTTTCGGCTAAGTTTTCACACGATTCGGAACATTTACGCCGTGGGGTTGCCCGCCATTGTCATGCAGGCCATCGGCACGGTAATGAATATGGCCATGAACGGTATTCTTTCCCGTTTTTCCACAGAAGCCTATACCGTATTCGGCCTGTATTTTAAGCTTCAATCCTTTGTGTTCATGCCTGTCTTCGGCTTGACTCAGGGACTGCTTCCCATTATGGGCTACAACTATGGGGCAAAAAACAAGCACAGGCTGCTTTCCGCTTTCAAGCTGGGCTGTATCATCGCCTTTATCATTATGGCGGCAGGCATGCTGGTATTTTTGCTGCTGCCGGAACAGCTTCTCGGCATTTTCAGCGCGTCTTCAAAGCTTTTGGAGATCGGTGTTCCCGCCCTGCGGATCATCTGCACCTGCTTCCTGTTCGCCGCTCTGGGCTTTGTGTCCTCCACCTTGTTCCAGTCTGTCGGAAAGGGAACCTATAGTTTAATCATTTCCCTGATGCGCCAGTTGATTGTGCTGGTGCCCGTAGCCTGGCTTTTATCGATGCTTGTGGGAGAGGTAGGCGCCGTATGGTGGGCCTTCCCCATCGCGGAAACCGTTTCCCTGGCAGCCAGTGTGTTTTTCTTCCTTCGCCTGTATTCCAAAGAGATCAAGCATTTAGAGACGGCAAACACCCGATAAAAGGAGCTGATACAAAATGACAGAGCTTTCCCGGGAAATTTTGGAGCGCTACCAGGTTCGGAACACAAAAAAGCAAAAAGCCGCTTTTCGGGAGTTTCTGAAAGCACGGCTGCCGGAGCTTTCCCAGGAAACCGGGGGTCGGCTGATCCGTAGCAATAATCTGATTTTGGGCAATCCCGATCAAGCGCAGGTGGTATTTTCCGCCCATTACGACACCTGTACCACCCTGCCCATTCCCAATTTCCTCACCCCGAAAAATATTCCTCTGTATCTCCTTTATAATCTGCTTTTATGCGCGGTGTTTTTTACCGTGGCCTTTGGAACCTCTTTTCTTCTTACAAAGCTGACGCACAATTTTTTCGCGGCTTATTTTGGAAGCCTTGCCGCCGTTCTCATTTGCCTGCTGCTGTTTTTCGCCGGAAAGCCCAACCCCCACACCGCCAATGACAATACCTCCGGCGTCATCTCCCTGTGTGAGCTCTATGCTTCTCTCCCAGAGGAACAGCGGAAAAAAGCCGCTTTTGTTTTCTTTGACAATGAAGAGCTGGGCCTGATCGGCTCCCGTTTGTTTTTAAAGCGGCATAAAGGATCCATGAAAGATAAGCTGCTCCTGAATCTGGACTGCGTTTCCGATGGCGATCACCTGATGATGATTCTGAACAAATCCGCTCAAAAGCTTTGGAAGCCTGCTTTACAAAAGGCCTTTGAGCAGGAGGTTCCTGCTGGAAAAACCGTGCTCTGGGAAAAATCCTCTTCCACTCTTTACCCTTCCGATCAGATGGGCTTCCCCTGCTATGCCGCTGCCGCGGCTTTTCGGAAAAGCAGGTTTTTTGGCCTGTATCTCAGTCGTATCCATACAAAACGGGACACCGTATTGGAAGAGGAAAACATTGATTGGCTGCAAACAGGGGGCTGCCGCCTGCTGGAAGCGCTGACAGAGCCGGAAAGGCATCCATAAACAGACAGGCCGCTGTAAAATCAGCGGCCTGTCTGTTTATGGACTGAGCATCTCGAGAACGTCGTTTCATTTTCCCAATAAGACCTAAGCTCGTTCAAAGCTGCCCCTTCAGCCAGGAGACAGAACGTCTCAGGTAAGACAGCATCTCCCCCGCGCCATAATGCTCCAGCGCAAAATTTCCATCGTAGCCATCTCGATTCAGACGGGATAAAAGCTCCTGAAGCCTGATCCTGCCGCTTCCCACAGGGGAAGGGTACAGCGCCTTGCCGTCCAGGGCAGTCAGGGGCGCTTCCCCACTGAGAGGTGAATCCCCCCGATCCTTCAGGTGCACATAGGTGATCCTGTCCTTCAAAGCCTCGTAAGCCGAAAGCTCATCTTCCCCGGCAAACGCAAAATTTCCGGTATCAAAACAACAGGAAAGATCGGAACAGCCCTCTAAAAACCGTTTCATTCCCTGTGTGGTGGAAAAGGGCGCCAGAGAATTGTCGTAATCCTCCAAAATCAGGGAGACGCCATACCCATCGGCCAGCTCTGAAAGCCGGTTCACGCAGGAGATCATTTGCTGTGCCTGATGTTCCCGTTCCGCTTCCGGATCCTCCTGCCGGAAAAAACCCGGGATCACCAAAATTCTTGTTACCCCTCAAAAACGGGCTGCTTCCAGGGTGGGAACAGCCTGCTTTTCCACTTCGGAATCCAAACCGAAATTAAAATAGGCTGGAATGCTGGAAACGCTCAACCCCGCATAGGCAAGCTCATTTCCCAGTTCGTCTTCCCTGCCAAGGAGATTGTTCTGAGAGACCTCCAGCCCTTCGATCCCCAAGGCCCGCACCTCCTGAAGCGCTTCCGTCATGGAGATCTTTTCCTGCCTGGAAATATCTGCCGCGTGATCGTAAAAAGTAGTGATCATAAAAACTCCCTCCCATCGAAAAAATTATACGTCAGGAAGGAGCGTTTGTAAAGACTGGGGAAACAACCGCCAAAGACTGAACTTTCCATTCAGACAGTAAAAAGAACGGAACCCCACCACACGCTGGGGTTCCACCACTTTTCGATTATTTCCCGGTAAACTCTTTGGAATAAAGTTCTGTGCCGTCCTCCGCCACACAGATAATTGCTACGGTAGGATTCTCCACCTCCACAGCGTCCTTCAGGGAATTTGCCAGCCCTTCAAAATTTTTTTCCATGCTTGCCATGCTGCTTTCCAGAATGGCGGAAACGGCCTCCGGCTCCTGATCGCCCAAAGAATAGCGGAAGGTAAAAATCAGCTTGCTCTCTTCGCCGGTGATATCTACATCCGCTCCTCCTGAACCGAGCTGAGCCTTCATGGTTTCCAACTGGCTCTGCATTAAATCGGAGTTGACAAAATCCTTTACGGTAGCATATTTTCCCGTTTCCGTGCGCTCACCGGCGGGGCTTTCAGAGGAAGCCCCTTCACTGCTGCCAGCCCCGGAGGAAACCGCACTGCCGGTAGAGGAGCCAGACGATTCAGGCTTCTTTTCGGAGCTGCATGCGGCCAGAGACAGAATGCAGGCCATAAACAGCATACAAGCAAATACACGAACGAAAATGTTTTTCATAAAACTCATTCCTTTCTTCATCGGTCCCTTCCAAAACTCTTATCTGAAGCCGGATTTCCCGACCCCAAAGCTTACTGAGAAAAATTTAAAAACCCGTCTTTTCCGTTTTCAAAACCGCTCTATAAAGACAGAAGGGAACCTCCAAATGCGGTTCCCTTCCAGAAAAATCTTTTTTCCGCTGTTCTTACTTCGCGGCAAACTCCTTGGAGCAAAGCTCTGTTCCGTCAGAAGCCACATAAGTAACCACAACTACGGGATTCTCCACCTTGACCGCATCCTTCAGAGTGGTTGCGATGGTCTCGAAGGTGCCGGAAGCAGACTCCAGAGCGTTTTCCAGCGCAGCGCCAACAGTTTCCGCATCCTGATCGCCCAGATCAAATGTGAAGGTGTAGATCAGCTTGTTGCCCTCGCCGGTAACTTCCAGGGAACCTGCCTGGTCGCCCAGCTGGCTCTTCATTTCGTCCAGCTGCTTCTGCATGATGTCGGACTTTACAAAGTCCTCAACCGTAGCAAATTTACCGCCGCAGGCGGCAAAAGCCAGCAGACACACCATCAGCAGCGCAAAGGCCAATGCACGAATGACATTCTTCTTCATTTTCCTCAGTACCTTTCTTTACAAAATAAATTTTAAATCGGATCTTGGAAATGAATCAAAATCCGGGCTACATTATACTCCAACTCCCCGTAAAAGTCAAGATGAAAATCACTGATTGTATATTTCTGGATTCACCGCAGAAAAAGGCAGATAGACTACAACATAGAATCAGAAAACTATAAATAAAGCTGCTTTTTCGCTTTCTGTCTGCCGAAAGCCCCGATCCATTCTGGGGACGGAATTTATCTCAACCTAACAGAACCCCCCGCCATTTGCACTTGCAAACGGCGGGGGTTCTGCAATTTGATCTTTTTCGTGGGTTTCGGCTGTTTCAATAACGCTCTGCCGATCCTCAGAAATCTCTTTTGCTGCTGATAATCTTGCTCAGCTCCTCCATGAAGCTGTTGATATCCTTAAACTGACGGTACACGGAAGCGAAACGGACATAGGCTACTTCGTCCACCGTTTTCAGCTTTTCCATGGCATAGGTGCCGATCCGCTGGGAAGAAACCTCGCGATCCAGGGAATTCTGAAGCAGATTCTCGATCTCGTCCACAATATGCTCCAGGGTGTCCACCGATACGGGCCGCTTTTCACAGGCACGCAGCAATCCGCCCAAAAGCTTGTTGCGGTCAAAGGTTTCCCGGGATTTATCCTTCTTGATCACCACGATGGGTACGCTTTCAATGATCTCATAGGTGGTAAAGCGCTTCGCGCACTTCAAGCACTCCCGGCGGCGGCGGATCCGCTCCCCTTCATCGGTAGGACGGGAATCGATAACGCGGCTTTCCGTATAACCGCAGAATGGACATTTCACAGTCTGGCACCTCCTGAATATTCATACATGCTGTTGTTATTGCTGTTATTATACACTATCACGTGTAGAAAAAGCAAGAAATTCAGGAAAAAAAGTCGGCTTAAAACCAGTTTTCCACTACCTGACGGGCCGTTTCCAGTTCCTCCGGCCGGGAAAAATTCTGCCGGTACACCTCTGTCACAACGGTTCCCTGATAGGAGACCCCTTCCAGTGCTTTTCGAAATCCTGAAAAATCAAATTCCCCCATCCCCGGCAGCAGGCAGGGCGCGCCGGGCTTATGGTCGCTGAGGTGCACATGGGAAAGGCTGTTCCCCATGGCTTTTGCCATTTCTTCCGGGGTGCAGCCGGAAAGCACACACTGCTTTACATCCAGAACAAAGGCACAGTCTCCCTTCAAATACTCCCGCATCCCCCGGATAAAACCGGGATCGCAGCTTCTGTGATCCCGCACATTTTCCTGGGCAGGTTGTACGCCTGTGGGCTCAAGAAAACACTTTAATTCTCCAAACCGCTCCCAATATTCCTCATCGGAAAGGGCGCCCGTACCCCGGCGCTGACCATGAAGCACCACATATTTCCCGCCCAAACAGGCCGCCGCTTCCGCATATCGGTAATACAGCCGAAATCCCTCTTCGGTACGCCTGGGATATTCACCAAAAAGCAGAAGGGTTTCCATAGGGCTGGTAAGGGGATGAACCGAGCAGAAGGACGCGCCGTATTCCGCCGCCCTGGCCTTCAGTTTTTCAAGAAAGGGCTTCTCCATTTCTTCAAAAGCGTTCAGAAACACCTCAAACCGCCGGTATCCCAGAGAGAGAAGCAGAGCAAGAGCCTGTTCCGTTTCCATAGGGTACAGGCAGGCGGTGCTGATCCCGGTTTGCAAGGAAGTCCCCCCCTTTTTTTACTGGTGATAAGCCGCCTGAAATTTCTTCCCGAAAAAAGCACTTTCTATTTCAAAATCAGCCGGGTCTCGCCGGGATTTAAAGTGGAAAGCTTTGCTTTGATTTTGGGGTGGGAAAGCTCCTCACGCACCATATCCCGCAACACGGTTCCCCGGTTGGAGCCGTGGATCACCCGCAGCTCCGTAATGCCTGGCTGGGCATGATCCAGCCAATTCATAAGCAGATCCCTGGCATCCTCCAGATAGACGCCGTGAAGATCCACACTCATCACAGTCCCTTCTTTCCGAAACCGCATCAGTCAGCCCTCATCTCCGGGCTGAATAGCTTGAAAAGAGCTTTTTCCGGCCGGTAAAGAGAATGACAAAGCCGATAAAAAACAGAAGCGCCAGGCTGATGACGCCGATGGAATCCCGCCCGGTCATCTGCGTAAAGGCGGCCACCAGCAGAGGCCCGATGACAGCGGCGAACTTGCCGAAAATATCAAAGAAGCCGAAATACTCGTTAGAACGCTCCGCGGGAACCAGCTTGCCGAAATAGGAACGGGAAATTGCCTGGATCCCTCCCTGCACCGTGCCTACCAAAAAGGCCATGCACCAAAACAGAGTCAGAGAAAGCTGTAGGGCGGAAGCGTCTCCGGGGTGCTGCTCAATATTGAAGCCCATGAAAAAGCCTACCACACAGATACAGAAATACACCGCAATGGCCCCGCACAGAATATTGACGGAGCCCAGCTTTCCCGCCAGCCTGCCAAATAAAATGGAGAAGGGCACCGCCACAATCTGGGTGACCAAAAGCGCCAGGATCATGCTTACGGTATCCAGCCCCAGCTTGGAGCCATAAGAGGTGGAGATAGAGATCACAGTATTCACACCGTCTATGTAGAAGAAATAGGCCACCAGAAACAGGAAAATCTCTTTATGGGAAAAGATATCCTTCGCCGTGCGCCACAGATTGGAAAAGGTGGAACGCACCAGGTTTTTCTGGGGCTCAATATAATGCAGCTGCTTTACATTTTTCAAAGCGGGAATGCTGAATACCAGCCACCACACGCTGGTGAGAACGATCACCAGCCGAAAGGCCAGGGGATTATCCATGCCCATCACTACCAGTATCACAATGGAGATCAAAAAGGGAATGGTGCTGCCGCCAATGTAACCCATGGCATAGCCCCAGGAGGACACACGATCCATGCGCTCCGGGGTAGTCACATCGGTAAGGAAGGAATCGTAAAACAGGCAGGAACCGGAGAAGCCGATGTGAGAAACAACATAGCCTACCAGCAAAAGTCGGTAATCCCCGGTAAAGGCGTTAAACAGGGTAAACGCCACTCCCAGAAGCAGGAACCCGGCAAACAGCTTTTTCTTATGGCCCTTGTGATCTCCCAGAGCGCCCAAAATCGGCGCTAAGATCGCCACAAGGAAAGTAGCGGCAGAGGTGCCATAGGACCAGAGCACCAGATTATCCGCCCCATGGGCCTGACAGACGCTGGCAAAATACAAGGGAAAAATGGCCGCCAGCATATTGGTGGCATACACGGAATTCGCCCAGTCGTACAAAATCCAGCTCTTTTCGGTTTTGGTAAATTTTTTGTCGTTTCCTCTCGCCATAAAGGCTCCCCCTCCTGATTCACCGGAGCTTTTTTTCGCTCCAGTTTTTTCCTGTTTCTATCATCGCATATTTTCACAAGTTTTACAAGAGAGAATTGTGTATTTTTTGAGTAAAACGCCAAAAGAGGCCAAAATCAAAGCCCGTTTTCAGACAAAAAAGGCTTCCCCGCAGAGGGAAGGCATGAAGATAAATTTTAGACCGCAAAATAAAAACCTGCCTCTCCTTTGGAGAAGGCAACACGGCGCAAGCCGCGATGGAAGAGGAAAATGTTAAATACAAATTTATCTCACTGGCCTTTATTGCTCATTGTCATCTCTAAGAAGAAGACTCTGCGAGTCTTCACAAAGTGACAAAGGATCTCGATTATATCCCTGCCAGCGATTGCAATGCCCTTTTGGCCGTCAGTCGCTGCTAATCAAGATCCTTCACCTTCGGTTCAGGATGACAGTAGGTGATAGTTGCTAGTAATTAGAGAAGAACAGGGCGCTTTTCTAAGGGGAAATAACCACCAACCGGTTTCAGACAGCGGGTACAAAGCCCTTGCCCTTTCTAACAACTAACGCCTAACAACTGATTTCCCCGAAGCAGAAGCCTTCTCCTGCTTCCAAAAGCCGCACGGGAAGAAACACGCCGTGCAGGGGCTTGGGGGAAGCGGCGCGCACAAGGGTGTAATTCCGGGTGTAGCCCTCATACACATTTCGATCTGCCGCCTGCTCAAACAGCACCTCCTCAGTTTTTCCCACCTGAGCCTTTAAAAAGTCCTGCTGGGAAGCAAGGGTAACGGAAATCATCTGGCGGCTCCGCTCCTCCTTGACCCGTTCCGGCACCTGATCCGGCGCATCATACGCTTTTGTTCCGGGCCTGCGGGAATAGGCAAACACGTGAACCTTTGCAAAGGAGATCTCCTTCACAAACTCCAGGGACGCCCTGAATTCCTCCTCCGTTTCTCCGGCAAAGCCCACCATCACATCTGTTGTAATGGCGCATCCGGGGAAGGCCGCCCGCAGGTTTTCCACGATCCGGCGGTATTCCTCTGCGGTGTAGTGGCGGTTCATGCGGCGGAGAGTTTCATCGCAGCCGCTTTGCAGAGAAAGGTGAAACTGGGGGCACAGCTTTTCCTGACGCTGAAACCGGGCAATGACCTCCTCTGTCAGCTGTTCCGGCTCCAATGAGCCCAGGCGCACCCGTCTGATCTCCGGTTCCTCACAGGCAGCCTCCACCGCGTCGCAGAGGTGCAGCCCCAGTTCCTGGCCGTAAGCCGGCAGGTTAATACCGGTCAGCACCACCTCCCGGTAGCCGTTTTCGGCAAGGCTCTTCACCTCCGCCCGAATGTCCGAAAGGGGTTTGGAGCGCACCCGCCCTCTGGCATAGGGAATGATGCAGTAAGAGCAGAAACGGTTGCAGCCGTCTTCAATTTTCAAAAAAGCTCTGGTGCGCCCATGGAAGGACGACACCTGCATGGCTTCAAATTTCTCCCCGTTTTCATGGGGAGCAATATCCACGATCCGCTGCTTGTGGGAAAGGTAGCTTAGAATATGAGGCAGCAGCCCGGCGCGGTTTTTCGTGCCCAGCACAATATCCGCTTCCTGAAATTCCGCCGCTTTCTCCGGAAAGGCCTGGGGCCAGCAGCCTGTCAGCACCGCCACGGCGCCGGGATTCTGTTTTTTCGCCCTGCGCAGGGCCTGCCGGGCCTTCTGATCTCCGGTAGCAGTAACGGTACAGGAATTTACCACCACCACGTCCGCTTCCTCATGGGCCTCCGCCTCCTGAAAGCCTCCCTGCAGCAAAAGCTCCAGCATGGCCTCCGACTCGTATTGATTTACCTTGCAGCCCAGGGTAATAAATTTTACTTTCATGGAAGTAACCTCTTCGTTGCTCACAGTTCGTTGTTAGTTTAGTGGAAAAGTTTATACCAGAGTATGATTTATCATTCTATGCCATTATCTGAGAAAAGGGGTAGCCAGCACCTACTGTCATCCTGAACCGAAGGTGAAGGATCTCGATTTTTTCTTAGCCTATGGGTACAAGACCCTCTCAGTGGGAGAGCCAAGTCTTTGGTTGCCAGTCCCTGCTGGTCGAGATTCTTCACTGCCTTTGGCAGTTCAGAATGACAGTGAGTAGTGAGTGAAAAATTATACTTATTCGTTGTTGGTTTGTTGGCTATTGGTTTCAGAGCAGATCAAAGCATGGTTCTCACAGGTAAAATGCCTGCTCACACTAGCCGCCGCTCTGCTCCAGAGCTTCCAATTCCTCAGAAAGAGCGGTCCATTCCGTAAGCAGCTCTTCCGCCTTTTCGTGAAGGGCGGCGATCTGCCCGGTAGTTTCCGTAATGGCCTCATAATCGGCGGAAATTTCCGGGTCTTCCAGCTTTTCCTCCCAGATATGAAGCTCTCTGTCGTTTTCTTCAATGGCCTGCTCCAACCGGGAAAGGGCGGAACGCTTTTTCCGCAGCTCCGCTTCCCGTTCCTTCCGAAGCTTATAGAGATTTACCTTGGGCTCGGCCTTTTTTTCCTCCTGCGCCTGCTGCGCTTCCCGTTTTTCCAGATAGGCGTCGTAATTACCGTGATACAACACGGCCCCGTCCTGCCCCAGCACATAGACCTTGTCCGCCAGCTTATTGATGAGATAGCGGTCGTGAGACACCACGAACAGAGTTCCATCATAACCGGAAAGAGCGTCTTCCAATGCCTCGCAGGAACCGATATCCAGGTGGTTGGTGGGCTCGTCCAGCAGCAGGAAATTGGCCTTGGAGAGCATGAGCTTCAAAAGCAGCACTCTGGCCCGCTCCCCGCCGGAAAGGCCGCCGATGGGCTTGAACACATCCTCTCCCTTAAAGAGAAACACCGCCAGGGCGCTGCGCACCTCGGTTTGATTCATGCGGGGGTGAAGATCCCAGATTTCATCGATCACGGTTTTTTCATCGTGCAGGCTCAGTTGAGACTGCTCATAATAGCCCAGATCCACCCCGGCGCCGATCCGCACCAGGCCGGTATCCTGCCGGTACTGCCCCAAAAGGATCTTAAACAGCGAGGTTTTTCCGCAGCCGTTTGGCCCGATCAGGAAGATCTTTTCTCCCCGCTTGATCTCCAGATTCACCTGCCGGAACAGCGGCGCGCCGCCATCAAAGGAAAGGGAAAGATCTTCGGCAGTCAGCACATCGTCTCCGCTGCGGCGGCTGGCATGAAACTGAAACCGAATGGATTCCGGGTCTTGCTCCGGTTTTTCCAGCGTGGCCTCCAGCCTGTCAATAGCCTTTTGTTTGCTGGCAATGGTGACGTAGTTCCGCTCCTGGTTCCATCTGCGCTGCTGCTCAATGATCCCCTCGATGCGGTGAATTTCCTTCTGGGTATTTTCATACACCCGCTCCATGGCAAGGCGCTTTTCTTCCTTCAAAGCCAGGTACCGGGTGTAGTTTCCCTTGTAGGAATCCAGGCGGGTGCCCTGCAATTCCAAAGTGCGGGAGGTCACCTTATCCAGAAAATAGCGGTCATGGGAGATCACGATATAAGAGCCGCTATAGTTTTTCAAAAACTCCTCCAGCCATTCCACGGAATTGATATCCAGATGATTGGTGGGCTCGTCCAGCAGCAGCAGATTGGCCCCACCCAAAAGCATTTTGGCCAGCTGCAGCTTTGCCTTCTGTCCGCCGCTTAAAACCCCTACCCGGTTTGTGAGCTGCTCTTCCGTAAAGCCCAGCCCCATCAGGGTGCTTCTGGCTCTGGCCCGGCAGGTAAGGCCGCCGCCGTCTACAAAGCGGTCGTTGAGCTCCGTCTGGCGCAGGATCAGCCTTTGCTGCTCCTCCTCCGGCAAGGTCTCAGAAAGAAGGGCGTTTAAGTCCTCCAGCTCCCGCTCCATCTGAAGCAGCGGGGCAAAAACCGTCATGACCTCCTCCAGCGCCGTTTTGTGAAAGTCCCGGCAGACGTGCTGCTCCATGTACCCCAGGGCCGTTTCCCTGGAAAAAACCACCGAGCCGGTATCCGGGGTATACTCCCCGGTGAGCACCTTAAACAG
>CAMVYG010000032.1 GCA_947171615.1 uncultured Clostridia bacterium | reverse complement strand
GTACAAAAACGTTTTGTCTCCATTTCAGTCCAGATGAAATACCTGCTTCAGGGGAATGCTGACAGGGCTGTGATCCGGGTTTGTCTCCATGAGGTCCGCCATGTAATCCCACCATTTTCGGCAGATGGTCGTATCACTGCTTTTCTGCCAGGTTTCTTCGTCCTCTACTTCCAGAGAGCCGAACAGGGTAAGCGTTTCCCGATCCAGAAAAATGGTATAATTTCTGCCGCCGTATTCATGGATCATCTCTTTCATTTCCGGCCACAGCTCTGCGTGGCGACGCTCATATTCCGCTTCCATACCGGGATAGAGCTTCATTTTAAACCCTAGGATCATCCTGCATGCCCTTCTTTCCTTAATTTCAAATTTTGCAGCGACTTGCTATAGCAGGAGATTTTCCAGTTCCGCAAGACCTGCGCGGGCAAAGTTCGCCTGTTGTACCACGGAATTCACCGCTGTGTCAAGCTGATGAGAAAGCTCTTCCGCCAAACGCTTCGCTCCATCGGTATAAAGCCGCTCCCCCACGTGGCGCAGCTTGTAGCAATATTCCTGCACCACGGAAGCTTCTGTAGACGCGGTAAATTCTACCAGCCCATCTTTCCCTACCGTATAATAGGGCTCTCCTACATGGTCGCAATAGGAGATCGTGCGAAACAACCCCATAATTCCGCACACATCCAGCTTGTCCGCATCGAACAGCAGCTGAGCTTCAATGCTTTGCGCCCTGCCGCCGGTACGGTATCTGTGTGAGCGGATGGCGCTGCGAACCGCCTGGCAAAACTCCGGGGAATATCCGTGTTCCGCGAGCCACACCGCGGCCATATCAGCTCCCACGGCGGCATGATCCAACGAAGGATCTTTGAACTGGGCTGCACGTCCAATATCATGAAGCAGGCAGGCTGTGATCAGGCAATCGTAATCCACCGGTTCTTTCAGCTCTCCCGCCAGCTTCAGAGCATAGCCTAACACCCGCCAAACATGTTCTTTATCATGAGCGGCGTCGGACATACAGTCCTGCATATAGGCTGTGAGCTCCTGGTATTCCTCCTGTTTCATGACGTTTCCCTCCTCACTTCAATTCCACAATGGTCACGCCGCTTTCGCCTTCTCCGTAAACGCCCAACCGGAAAGACTTTACCTGAGGACATTTCCGCAGATGCTGCTGCACGGCGGTGCGCAACACCCCGGTTCCTTTGCCATGAATGATGGTAGCCTGGGAAAGGTGCATTCGGGAAACCCGGTCCAGGAAGGAATCCACTTCCATTAGCCCCTCTTCCGTATTCATACCCCGCAGATCCAGGCTGCTGGAGGTATCGGCGGAGGAAACGGAGCGAGTCACGGTGCGGCCCTGCTGCTTCTGCTTCTGTTTTTCTCCCAGCAGGCGCAAGTTTTCAAGCGCCACTCTGGTTTTGATGATCCCCGCCTGCACCAGGACCGTTCCGTCCTTAGGCGCTTCCAGCACAGTGGCGTTTTTATCGATATCGAAGATCAGCACATTGTCTCCCGGCACAAGGACACGAGGCAGGGTATATCCCTCGTTGCTCCGCTTTCGCACAGGGTCGGAGCTGAGCTCCAGATTTTTCATGCCGGAACGCAGTCGGGCTTTTTCCTCTGCGGACAGAGCTTTATTTTTCCTGCGGCGCAGCTCGTCCAGCTCATTGAGGAGGGCGTCTGCCTGCTGGCGTGTCTTCTGGACGATCAGGGCCGCCTCCTGCCGGGCCCTGTCGATCTCCTTTTTCGCCTGCTCCTCTGCCTGTGCCTTTGCGCTTTCCGCCTGCTCGGCGCTTCTTTGCGCCTGAAGAGAAGAGGCACGCAGCGCCTCCATCTCGTCTTCCATTTTTCTTCGGCTTTCCTCCAGCCTGCCCACCACCTGCTCGAATGCGCTGCTTTCCTGAGAGACCAGCGCCCGCGCCCGGTCAACAATGCGCTCCTCCATGCCCAGCCGCCGGGAAATGGCAAAAGCGTTGGACTTACCGGGAATTCCGATCAACAGCCGGTAGGTAGGCCGCAGGGTGGCAACGTCAAACTCGCAGCAGCCGTTTTCCACGCCCTCCGTCTGCAAGGCATAGGCCTTCAGCTCCGCGTAGTGGGTAGTACAGGCAAGCTTTGCTCCCTTCAGCCGCAGCTCCTCGATCACTGCTGCCGCCAGGGCCGCTCCTTCAATGGGGTCGGTGCCCGCGCCCAGCTCGTCTAACAAAACCAGACTGTCCTCCCCGGCAAGCTCCAAAATGCGGATGATATTTGTCATGTGGGCGGAAAAGGTGGAAAGAGACTGCTCGATGCTCTGCTCGTCTCCAATATCCGCCAGAATGTGCCGGTACACCGCAATGCGGCTTTTTTCCCCTGCCGGGATCATCAACCCGCACATGGCCATTAAGGTGAGAAGCCCCAGGGTTTTCAGGGCAACGGTTTTACCGCCGGTATTGGGGCCTGTGATGATCAGGGTATCAAAGCTTTCTCCCAGGGAAATATCGGTGGGTACTACCTTTTCCTTATCGATCAGCGGATGGCGGGCCTGCTCCAGCAGGGTGCGGCCCCGCTCATCGATCTCCGGCACTACCGCTTTCATTCGATAGGCCACCTGGGCTTTGGCAAAGATCACATTGAGCTGCACGGCGTACTCATAGCTTTCAATGGCGGAATCCGCAAATTCTCCCGCTTCCCCGGAAAGCTCCAGCAAAATGCGGTGAATTTCGTCCTGCTCATCAGACTCAAGCACCCGAATTTCATTATTGGCTTCCACCACGCTCATGGGTTCAATAAACACCGTAGCCCCGCTGGAGGAGGTATCGTGTACCAGGCCGGGAATTTCACTGCGGAATTCCGCCTTGACCGGCACCACATACCGCCCGCCCCGCTGGGTGACGATGCTTTCCTGCAAATGCTTCTGGTGGGACTGGGAATGGATCAGCTTATCCAGCTGGTCTCTTGCCCGGGCGGAGACGTTACGGATCTTCCGCCGAATGGAGGCAAGAGCGGGAGAAGCCCCGTCCGCCATTTCCTCTTCGTTCAAAATACAGGTAAAAATTTTTTCTTCCAAATACTTATTGGGAGATAAGATGGTAAATCTGCCGGAAAGGGCGTTCTGCATTCCCTCGCTTTTCCCGTGCCATTGGGACAGAGAACGAATGGCACGAAGGGTTCCGGCAATATCCAGAAGCTCCCGGAAGCCTAACCCGCCTCCTGCCTGGGCCCGGCGCAGTGCGTTGGTCACATTTTTCAGGCCGTAAAAGGAAGGCGCGCCAAATTTTGCCATCAGCACAAAAGCGGCGTCGGTTTCCTCCAATAAGTAACGGGTCTCCGCCGCGGTATAAGCAGGCTTAATGGCTCTCGCCTGCTCTGCAGCATCCTCACAGGTGGTCTCTTTTGCCACCATTTCTAAAATTTTATCAAGCTCTAAGGCTTTATAGTTTTTATCCATACTAACTCCTATTTTTTCTGATAGCCCGGATTCTCCAACCGCAGCTATCTTTTACCAAAGGGTTTTAAGATGTCATATTGCTCCATTTCTTACAGCAGGCTCACGTAGAAGTCCAGCGTTTTCGGGCGTTTTCCCAAGATGTGGAGCAAATAGGCCTCCACCGCCGCGGAAAGCTCCTTCTCCGCTCCCTCGGACACGGAAAAGGAAAAAATCTTTTCAAAATCCGAATAGATGATATGCCGCATAGCGGTAAGCGCCGCCCTGGAAAGAGGCGCGCAGGGATCTCCCTTATCCAGATAACAGTCCTGGCAGTAAATGGTACCGCGGCTTACCTTAAAATACATGCGCTCCGCCTCATACGCCCCGCATTCCGCGCAGCACACAAGATCCGGCATATACCCGGCAAGAGACAGCATTCTGAGCTCCACAATGGGCTTTAGCAGTTGGGGAGATCTTGTCCCCTCGCTTAAAAAATGCAGGGCGTTTAAGACCAGGCGAAGGTACTCCCCGGCCTCTACTCCCTCCGGCACCAGTTCCGCGGCAAGTCCACAAAAATACTGCGCCAGTGCCAAACGCACAATATCCTGGCGCAGCCCGAAAAACACCTCAATGGGAAAGGCGTCGTTGATTATGTATTTTTCCCGCCCCTTATAAAGATTCAGGCGGGAATAACACAAAAGCCCGGTAGCGGAGTTTTTGCTGTCCTTCAAATTTTTAGCGCGCCGGGCAAAGGCGCGCACCACTCCCTCATCCTGGGTCAGTACCGTTACCAGTCTGTCGCTTTCCCCGACCACCTGTTCCCGGATAATGATCCCCTGGGTTTTGATCTGCACGGTATCCCTCCACGGAAAAGAGGCCCTGGGCCCCTGCCTGATTCCTGATCTGCGTATATCTGATGTAGTCCTCTATTTTTCCCGATTGGGCAAAATTGCGCCAAGCCTGCTTTTCGTCCACAAATACTTCCCCCTTTGAAAGGCCATGAGAAATCTCTGAAGAATCTCCGCGCACGTTCCAACGCAGATTTCCCACCTGACTTTGCCAGGTGAAAAACCGCCGGTTCCTCTGACGCGGCGCTTGCATCAAAACTTCCTTTAAGAAAAGTATTTGCAGACAGCCCCTTCTCTATGACTGGAAAATAATTGTCTGTCCGACAGAAAACGGCAGACTTTTTCCCGGTTTTGTGCTAAGAAGGCGCTGCACAGAAAATATACGGCGCTGCTCTTAAAAAATCACAGCTCCAGATTTTTCTCGGAAAATCCCAGGCTTTGCAGGGTTTGCGGACGCTGCCGCCAATCCTCTTTCACCTTGACCCAAAGCTGCAAATTGACCTTACAGCCGAAAAAGCATTCCAGATCTTCCCTGGCGTCGGAGCCGATCCGCTTGAGCATGGCTCCCCCCTTGCCAATGAGGATTCCCTTGTGATTCTGCCGCTCGCAGTAAATGGTAACATCGATTTCCAGGAGATCTCCCCGTTCCACCATTCGATCTGTTACCGCCGCCACGCCATGGGGAACCTCTTTATCCAAAAGGCGCAGCACCTTTTCCCGCACGGTTTCCGAAGCAATGACCTGTTCGGGCTGGTCGGTAAGAGTGTCCTCGGGGAAAAAGAATCCCCCTGGCTCCGCCAGCTTCTTTAATTCCTCCAAAAGCGCAGGAATACCGCTTCCGGTTTTCGCGGAAACAGGCACCACAGCCCGAAAATCATAAAGGGCTGAAAAAACGGCGATCTGCTCCATCAGCTTTGTTTTATCCGGTAAAAGATCTACCTTGTTGATCGCCAGAATTGCCGGGATATGCCCGGCCCGAAACCGCCCGATCAGTTCTTCGTCCGCCTTGGAAAGCTTCGTTCCGGCTTCCGCCACCAGCAGACAGGCGTCCACGCCCTCCACAGCGGAAACCACCGATTTCACCATATAATCGCCCAGAGAGTTTCTGGGCTTCAAAAGCCCGGGAGTGTCCAGAAAAACCAGTTGACAGTCCTCTTCCGTCAGCACCCCCATCACCCGGGTGCGGGTGGTTTGCGGCTTCCTGGAAACAATGGCGATCTTCTGACCGATCAATTTATTCAGAAGGGAGGATTTTCCCACATTGGGTCTGCCTACAATAGCCAGAAAAGCGGAAAGCTCCTCCTGCATGGTATCAAAATCCATTTTATAGTTCCTTCCATGCCGAATGCGGACGCTGAAACACATATGCGCCCGCCTGCATTTAGTATTTGTTTTTCTTTTTGGAAATGGCTTCTCCTATTTTTTCGGGGCCAATAAAGACAAAAACCCATGCCAATACGACAGACAGCAAAAAAATTGCCAGCGAAAGGGGAGCGGAACAAATCTCCAGCACCACCTGCCAAAGCGCCGGGCGCAATAGAAGCACACTGCCTACCAGCACTGCCGCCAAGGCACACAAAAGCACAGCCCCTGCCGCAACATCCTTGATCACCCGAATTCGGGGATTCCAGCGCTTCTGCGTAAAATCACACAGCTTTTCCACAGAGGTATTCATGGCCTCCGCCCCCATGACCATGCCGATGGTCAAAATCAGGCAGGCCATTTCCCCCCGGCTCAGCCCCATGCGCAGCCCAAAGAAAAGCACATAGCAGCAAACCACCAGGTGGATCCGCATATTTCGCTCGGAACGAACACAGTCCCAGATCCCCCGAAACGCATCGGAAAAGCTGTGGGCGAGAGTACGCTTCCTGCCTTTTCCGGAATTATTGTCCATCGGAAGTATAGCTGCTGCTGGCAGGAAGACCCAACTGCTGCATGATACGCTCTTCCTTTTCACGCATTCTTACCCGATCCAGGCCGCCCTTTTCGTGGTCATACCCCAGAAGATGAAGCATGGAATGAGCTGTAAGGTAGCCAACTTCTCTTTCCAGACTGTGCCCGTAAGTTCTGGCCTGTTCCACCGCTTTCGGCATGGAAAGAACAATATCCCCCAGGATCTTTGCCCCGGTTTCATGGTTCTCGTCATACTGCCCGTTCTCTCCCAAGGGAAAAGAAAGCACATCGGTAGCGGCATCCTTATCCCGATACTGATGGTTCATTTCCCGGATCTGCTCATTATCCACAAAGGAGACGCTGATCTCGGCGGAATACGGGAACTCCTCCATCTGAAGCACGGCATGGCAGCAGCGGCGAATGAGCATCCGCAGGCCGGTGGGGATCTTCACCTGTTTCTGCTGGTTGGAAATGATAACTCTGATTTTTTCCATGACTCTTTTCCCATTCCTTTCTTGGCTGAAGCTCTGTTCTGATCATTTGGAGCGGTCGGCTTTTTCATAGGCCTTAATAATATCCTGCACCAGCCTGTGACGCACAACGTCCTTTTCGGTAAAGCGGAAAATTGCAATATCCTTCACGCCCCGAAGGATCCGCACTGCGTCCTTCAGGCCGGAACGCTTTCCATCCGGCAGGTCAATCTGCGTTACATCGCCGGTAATCACCATTTTGGAATTGAAGCCCAGACGGGTCAAAAACATTTTCATCTGCTCGTTAGTGGTATTCTGCGCTTCGTCCAGAATAATAAAGCTGTCATCCAGGGTACGGCCCCGCATATAGGCAAGGGGCGCCACTTCAATGTTGCCCCGCTCCACATAGCGTTGATAAGTCTCCGCCCCCAGCATATCAAAAAGGGCGTCATAGAGAGGGCGCAGATAGGGATCTACCTTCTGCTGTAAATCACCGGGCAAAAATCCCAGCTTCTCTCCTGCCTCCACAGCGGGACGGGTAAGAATGATACGGTTGACCTGCTGGGCGCGAAAGGCTGACACCGCCATTGCTACCGCCAAATAGGTTTTGCCGGTACCGGCAGGCCCCACGCCAATGGTGATGGTGTTGTCCTTGATACTGTCGCAATAGGTGCGCTGCCCCACTGTTTTCGGTTTGATGGGCTTTCCCTTACTGGTGATGCAGATGCAGTCCCCCGCAAGCTTTACCACCTTTTCTTCGCTGTCCTCCGCTACCATGCGCATACAGTAGCGAACATTCTGCTCCGTAAGGCTCTCGCCGCTGCCCACAAGGGTGATCAGGCTTCGTACCGCCCGGGCAGCCTTGTCCACCGCCAGGGGGTCTTCCCCCGTGATCTTCAGCTCGGAATCCCGGAAAACCAAAGCCACTCCATATTCCTGCTCGATCAGCTTTCTGTTTTCATCAAAGCTGCCAAAAAGCTCCGCAGCCTGTTCCATTCTATCTAAACTCAATCTCTGTTCCAAAGAAATCTCCTGCTCTGTCTTTTAAAATTTCAATTTTCCGCTTCCTCTGACCCTATTTCAACATCTTGTGCTTTCTTTCTTAGTATAACATAATCTTTGGCTGTTCTTCAAGAAAAAATCATATGGGAAATTGCTAAAAATTTTCCTCATTTTCCGTCTGATTGACCAAAACCTCTCGAATCTCCCCGATTTCCTCTTCACAACGGCAGCTGGCGCTTACAATGCACATACCTTCGGGGAAGCTGTAGGTCAGTTCCTCCTTCAAAATCCTGCTTCCCGCAGGCAGCGCGGCTTTCTGTGCTTCCCGCAGCTTCAGAAGGGCCGCTTCCTTCAATTCCTGCTTTCCCATCGGTCTGCCGGTTTCCTCCAACAGCACAAAAACTTCCCGCTCTATTCCCACGGGCAGTTCTACCCCCAGGGCAGTCACCATGGAATCATCCCGGTACATACGGCAGTTTTCCGGGGGCTCGCTTTGCAGGCCCAGGGGGATCCGAAAGCCAAACAGGCAAAAAACTGAGTTCGTCTGCTTTTTTCCAGTGGGAAGCAGCTCTCTTTTTTCTGACGACACCTGAACGGTGAATTCCCGATAGGTTTCCGCACGCACGCTTCCTCTGGCAGCCCCCAGGGTTTCCAGCGGCTTTTCCGGAGGCGGAGCGTAAGGGTCCAGCCGTTCCTGATACAGCCCGGAAATCAAAATATCGCCTTTTGCCACAGTGTCTCCCAGCGCCACCTCCGGCCTGCCCCGCTCCGCTTCTATGGCAAGAATCTTTCCCTCTCTGGCAGCCACCATATTGGACCAGCGCAGGTCGTCTGTGATCTCCGGTTTCTTTTCTCCCTCTCCCACGGCAATTTCCACAAAGCAGCCGTCAGTATTGACAGACGCCCACTTTAACTCAGGCAAATCGGAAATGATGCTGTGTGCTGCCAGCTTCGGCGTAAAGTCCCCTTTCCATGCGCCGGAATACACTCCGTTTTTTTCAGCTGCTTCCAGCACCTGCCTGTCGCTGAGGCTTTCCGTTCCACTGATGCTGACGCCCCAGACAAAGCTGCTGAGAAAAAAATAAAGGGCGATCCCGCAAAGGATTCCAAGACAAAGTCCCTTTCTCAGCCATAGTCTTCTCACCTGAAATGGAAGGCCCCTCTTTTTGACACAGCGCAGGCGCACACCGCACCTTCGAGCGAAAGGCCAAAGACGCCGGTATTCCCTGGCACGGCACCGCACACAGGAGCGTTCTCCCCTGCGGGAGAAATCCCAAAACCCGAAGCCGCTTTTTGCCGTCATATTCAAAAACCGGGCGGAGTCACCCGTAATTTCAAACTGTGCGTACCCGGTCAGCAGATGAAACAGTTTTTCCAGCATCGCTTTTGCGCTCCCCTTTCCAGCATCTATATGACCAATTTGCCGCTTCAGTAGGTATATTCCACGCTGTTGATAAATCCCTCCACTACAGCAGAGCTTTCCGTCAGTCTTTTCAGCTTCAGATTTCTGCCTGAAAAGCGCACTGTCAGCCTACCGGTGCGAAGGATCACCTTTTCCTTATCATAGTCTACAATACCATCACAGCCGTCTACCACGGCGGATCGGTTCCCGGTCAATTCGATCACGGAGCTTCCCGTTCCCTTTTGTTCCACCGCTATCCCTCCCTTTCCAGAAATATTATGTGCCCTAAGCCGAATGTATAACGGCATGGTTTCATATTCCTTACAGGGAAGGGGGAATTTCACAATGGATCTGCATACTGATTTTAGAAAATCCGACAGAGCATGGCGGGCAAAGCTGCAGGGTCTCTCTGTAAAATTTACTGTACTGGCCCTTCTTTCTCTGATGGCCGCTCTGCTGGCCTTTCCCAGGGAAGTGCAGCAAAGCGTGAAAAACAGCATTCTTTACTGCCTTACTGTGCTTGTGCCCTCCCTGTTTCCTTTTATGGCGCTGACCAGCTTCGCCATAAATTCCGGAGCGGGAGAGCATTTGGGAGGTATCCCCGGATTTCTTGTCCGCCATATTTTTCGGCTTCCCGCTCCGTGCGCACTTCCCATTCTGATGAGCTTTATCGGCGGATATCCGGCCGGAGCAAAAGGGGTTTCTCTTCTTCTCCGGCAGGGAAAGATCACAGAGAAACAGGCCGGGCGCATGATGCTGTTCTGCGTAAATCCCGGCGTTGCCTTTGTAGTGACTTTTCTGGGAGGCACGGTACTTCACAGCTTCCGAATCGGATGGCTGCTGTTTTTCGCGGTCACTGCTTCCGGCATTCTTCTGGGAGTTCTTTCCGGTCTGAAAAGCCCGGTTCCCCCGAAAGACAATGGGACTCCCACCCTGCTTCACGGCAGCGCGGTCACACGCTCTGCTTTTGACGCAGCTTCCGCTGTGTTGAAGCTGTGCGCCTGCATTGTGCTGTTTTCCGGGCTGACCACCCTTCTTCACAGCTGTGGGCTGTATCAGGTTTTCAGCCGGGCTCTTGCCTCCCTGAAGCTTTTCACACCTATGGAGGCTGCCGCCCTTCTCTCTTGTCTGATCGAAGTGACCGAAGGAGTTGGGGCAGCTTCTTCTCTTCGGGTCGGTCCGCAGTTTTTTGCCTTTGGGCTGGCTTTTGGCGGGCTTTGTGTGCATTTACAGGTATTTTCCTTCTTTTCCGTATTTCCCAGTAAGAAATGGAAATTCTATCTTTTCCGCTTTCTTCACGGGCTTCTTGCCGCCGGTGTTTATATCTTACTGGCAAAACTTCTTCCGGGCGCTCCGGTGGAAGCCTTTGCACCGGCAGGAGCGGCCCAGGGCGTTACCGCTTTATCCGGCACCGTGGCAGGTGGGCTTTCCCTGCTGCTTATGTGCCTCGCCTTTTTGATGATCTCCACCAAGGAAGAAAAAAGCGGCTGACGGAATTGCGCAAATAGCGGAGTTATGATATACTGGATGTTAGATTCTAGATACTGGATTCTGGATTCTGGAGATTGGATTTTGACGGGGAGAGCCTTATGTTTGGAAAAAGAAAAAAGAAGCTGTTCGGTTCCGGTGTGGAACTGAGCTGTACCTATTGCCTGCACAACGGCGCAAAGCACGGGGAACCGCCCCTGTGTACCCTTCGCCTGACGCTGAAAAACGGGAAATGCAAAAAGTACGAATACGATCCTCTGATGCGGGAGCCGCGAACAGCGCCGCCTCTGGGAGGCGCATATGACGCGGAAGACTTTAAGCTGTAATAGAAAAACAAAAAGCAACGGTTTTTGACCGCTGCTTTTTTTATTGATTTTCTATAAATTTATGCTTTTCTCGCGCGGAGCGCCTTTGTTTTGATGCCCTGAGCGGAAAACATGATCTCATGCTCCGTCAGGATATTTTCCACTCCCTGTTCCGCATGAAGATCCTGGGTATCGAAAAAGAGCTCCAAGCCAGCCTCTGTGAAATACCGCTTTGTTGCAAGATAGAGATCATCGTTATCCGTTTTGAACCAGATCTCTCCCCCGGGCTTCAAAAAGGAAAAATATCCCTCCAGCTGCCTGGTATGGGTTAAGCGACGCTTGTGATGCTTGGCGGCAGGCCAGGGATTACAGAAATTGATATAAAGCCGTTCTATTTTGTCCTCGGGCAAAAACAGCCGGGGAAGCTTTTCAATATTGTAATAGCAGAGCAGCACATTATCCGGCTGTTCCTCTCCGAAAACAGACTGGATATTTCTGCGCCCCACCCCCAGAATATCATAGCTCAGGTCAATTCCCACATAGTTTATCTCCCGATGCTTTTCCGCCGTTTCCGCCAAAAACAGGCATTTCCCGCAGCCCAAATCCAGATGAACAGGCCGTTTCTCTCCGAATTTTTCGGCCCAGTTTCCCCGCAGAGCCTCCGGCTCCGGAATGTAATAAGAGCAAGCGGCAAGCTCCGGCTTCGCCCAGGATTTTGTTCTCATTCTCATGGTTTTTACGGTCCCTCTCTATTTTCTTCACACTTCGTTTTCGCTTTATTATAGACGCTTTTTCTTTTCAAATCAAGTCTTGCAAGAATGGGTGAATTCCTGTAAAATGAAGTATAATTTATCCCGCCAACCTTTACCATCTACTGTCATTACTAAGCAAAAGATCCTTCGGATCTTCCCGAAGAATCTCGATTAGAAGAAACCGGCGCATAAAAAAGGCTTTGTACCCGCTGGCTGAGATGTAGTCGAGATTCTTCGTCACTGCGTTCCTCAGAATGACAATAAGTGCAGTGAAAAAGTATAAAAAATCGGGCATGTGACGCCGGAAAAGGAGCTTTCTTTTCACAGGGGGGCGAAACGCCCCGGGAGGTTTTTATGAAAAAAAGAGCGATCGTTTTGGAGGGCGGTTCTTTGCGCTGTATGTTCAGCGCGGGAGCTTTAGATCTCCTTCAGGAAGAAAATATCGAGCCCGACGGTCTGTTCGGCGTGTCCGCCGGAGCGCTGAGCGGTGTGAATGTGGTTTCCCGCCAGCCGGGACGAACAGCAAAGGTCAATTTGGACTATGTAAATGACAAACGCTACTTAGGGCTGAGAAATCTGCTGCTTCACAAAAGCATTTTCAATTTTGATTTTCTTTTCGGAGAGGTCTGCGATACCCTGATCCCCTTAGACAGGGAAACCTTTCACAGCTCTCCCTGTGAATTTACCGCCGTTGCCACCAACTGCCTCACCGGGCAGCCTGTCTATTTTGAAAAAAGCTCCTGCTCTGATATCTATGCAGCCATTCGGGCCAGCGCCAGCCTGCCTTTATTGGCCCCCATGGTACAGGTGGAGGGCATTCCCTGTTTAGACGGCGGCGTGTCGGTTTCCATCCCTTATCAAAAAGCCATTGACGAAGGATATGAAAAGATCCTGGTGATCACCACCAGAGAGCACGGTTACCGAAAGCAGCCTGTTCCCCGTGCCGCCGCTAAGCTTTACGCCCGGCATTATCGTAACTATCCCCAACTGGTTCGCGCCATTTTAAATATTCCCCGGCGGTACACAAAAGAACTAAATGAGATCGACAGGCTGGAAAGCGAGGGCCGCATTTTTGTACTGCGCCCGTCAAAGCCAGTCACCGTTTCCCGCACGGAAAAGGATCTTGCAAAGCTTCAGGCTCTTTATGACGAAGGGAAGGAAACCTGTCGGCGGCAGTTGGAAGCCTTCAAGGCGTACTGGGAAGGATAACAGAGCTTATTTGAAAAATCGAAAATGCCGTCTTTTCCTCTATTTTCAAAACATGCCCTGAAAAGCGGAGGATTTTATGAATCAGGCAAAAGTCATTTTGATTTGCGGAAAAATCTGCTGCGGAAAAAGCACCTACACGGAAATGCTGCGCCGGGAAAAGCGCGCAGTTGTGCTTTCCTACGATGAATTGACGCTTGCCCTTTTTGACGAATTTTTGGGAGACAGCCACGAGCGTGTTACCCAAAAGGCTCAGACGTATTTATTTCAAAAAGCAGCAGAGCTTTTGGAAGTGGACATTCCGGTCATTCTGGAATGGGGCTTCTGGACGAAAGAAAGCAGAACGGAAGCCAGCCGTTTCTTCCGGGAACGTGGCTTTGAAACAGAGTGGCATTACATCGATATTTCAGAACAGGCCTGGCGCAGAAATATTCAAAAGCGCAACCAGGCCCAGACTGACGGCGCTTATTTCGTAGATGAAAATCTTGCAAGAAAATGCACGGAGCTTTTTGAAGTACCCGGCCCGGAGGAAATAGATTTTTGCCATCAGGTAGAGCTTGACGGGCAGTAACAGAGGCCTTGCACCAGCCCTCTCAGGAGAAAAGGCGTTGCCTTTTGGAAACGCCTTTTCTCTTGCTTTCATCTTCGCAATTTCAGCTCTTCTACAAGATCGTGCAGATCTGATGCGCTGCGAATTTCATCGCGATGATATTCCAGCGCTTCCCGTACTTCCTCCGGCAGCTCCCGCAGATCGTTGTCCAGAAACGGAACCATGCCCGCAGGCATGCTGTTGGGTGTACCGATAGGGAGACCTCCCCAATAATAAGGAAACAAAAAAATCACCCCCAAGCTTTTATTCTGGCTCTCAGAGGGTGATTTAAACGCTGTCTTTTTATGCAAGTTCTGTCAGTGAGTGCAGCATTTGGCTAAAAATCGTCAAGCTTTAAAACTGATATTTTCGCCGCAGGTTCTGTATCTGGCATAAAGCATGCTTGAACACAAAAAACATATGATTTATCATTCATTTTTACCAGCTTCTATTACACGTTGTCATTCTGAGGCGTGAAAACGCCGAAGAATCTCGGATAGCAGTGGCTGGCGAATAGAAAGGTCTTTGTACCCGCTGGCTAAGAGGTAGTCGAGATCCTTCGTCACTGCGTTCCTCAGGATGACAGTGAGTAGTAATCGATAACTCATAAAATTTTCAGGCAAAACCTAAACCGCTTCAAAAAACTTATCGTGAATGGCTTCTACCGCCCGCTCACTGTCGGCCTTGTTGATCAGCACGGAAATTTTGATCTCACTGGTGGAGATCATTTGGATATTTACGTTTCTGCTGAACAACGCCTCAAACATTTCCGCCGCCACGCCGGGATGCGACTCCATGCCTGCGCCCACAATAGACACTTTGGATACGTTATCATCGGAAACAATGCCGGACGCGCCCCATGTCTCTTCATAGGACTTCAAGAGCTCGATAGTCTCCTCCATCTTATCTTTCTCCACGGTGAAGCTGATATCCTTTGTTCCGTTTCTGCCGATGGACTGCAAAATAATGTCTACATTGATGGCCTTTGAGGACAGCTTGGAAAAGATCTTAAAGGCCAGACCGGGTCGATCCGGTACACCGATAATCGAGATCCGGGCAATATTGTCATCCTTTGCCACACCGCTGATCAGCATTTTCTCCACGTTGCTCTTCTCCTTTACAATGGTGCCCTTTTCCCTGGTCAGGCTGGAAAGGACCTCCAATTCAATGTTGTATTTTTTTGCCATTTCCACCGAACGGTTATGAAGCACCTGCGCTCCTAACGTAGCCAGCTCCAGCATTTCATCATAAGAAATGGAATCCAACTTGATCGCGCCGGGGATCTTCCGGGGATCCGCCGTATAGACGCCGTCCACATCGGTATAGATCTGGCACAGATCGGCATGCATGGTTGCCGCAATGGCTACCGCACTGGTATCTGAGCCGCCGCGGCCCAGGGTAGTCATATCGCCGTACCGGTTTACGCCCTGAAAGCCTGTGACTACCACGATCCTCCGTTTATCCAGTTCTTTGCGGATCCGGGAGGCGTCCACCTTTTTGATTCTGGCGTTTCCGTAATCTGAGGTGGTATCAAATCCCGCCTGCCAGCCCAAAAGGGAAACCACCGGATATCCCATGCGCTCAATGGCCATTGCAAGCAGCGACGCGGAAATTTGTTCTCCCGCAGAAAGCAGCATATCCATCTCCCGCTTAGAGGCCCGTTCATTGATTTCCGCCGCCTTCTCGATCAGGTCGTCGGTGGTATCGCCCTGGGCGGAAACCACCACCACCACATCGTTGTCCTGGCGGTAAGCCGAGGTGACGATATCCGCCACATTGTTGATTCGCTCGGCGTCTCTTACCGAGGTGCCGCCGAACTTCTGCACGATCAGTGCCATATTCTATCTGCTCCTTCCAAAGCAATCTATCCCAAATTTCCCGAAGGCTGTACGCTGAAAACGTGAAAACAAGGTATCAGCATTCTGGATTTCTGCGCTCATACAACAGTTCCACCATACCATTGCACCGGAATGTCTCCAGCAAACGCAGCTTCTTTTCACTGCCACCATTTTCAAAGAGACGAATGCCGTCTCCCAGCAGGGTGGGGATCACCGTGAGACAATAG
>CAMVYG010000031.1 GCA_947171615.1 uncultured Clostridia bacterium | reverse complement strand
AAGGTCTTAACGGAGGCTCCCATTTATCGATCTTCTGCAAATATAATCTTACATTTTTCTTATAGTCAATATAGAAATTTCTAAATTCCTCATAAGAGTTTTGAGACATAATGCTATCCGGCATCAAAAACGATAACAGCCCATCCTCTTTTAGCCAATTAGACGCGGTAACATTAGAAATCAAAGCGCAAATATTCAACTGCGTACCACCGAATTGTCCATCTGCGGAAAAAATATGCTTTATATTACACAATTCTTTAATTCTAGCAGCATATTTAGCGGGCAAATGTTCCCACTTTACCCAAGGGGGATTGCCCACAATCAAATCGAAGGAATGCAGTCTTGCTATCAACATAAAATTTGTTAATATCCTTATCCATATCCCATCGTATTTATTTTTATGGAGTTTGATTAAATTGTGAGATAATCTTTTCAGGCAAAAAACAATCTTCTTGGACTTCCTTTCTTCTTCTGACAGTTTGTTTTCCAAAACAGTGTACAAAATGCTCTCATCATCTGTTTTTACACAAGCCTGCAATTGGCTCATATTTTTCCCAAAATCTTTCCTTTCGATGAATCGTTCCGGCAAAACAATATCAAACGGAAGCTTTTGGTTTACAAGGGAATACTTGTAGCATGAGATGCCGTCTAAAACCACTTTTTGAGGAACAATGGCAGAATCTCCCAAATAAACAGGGATTTCAATATCAGATAAATGCCCAAATGGAAGCAAAGCAAGATAATATCCTACTCTTGCAGACAACACGGACAATGGATTAATGTCAATTCCATATACTCGACTTAGTATCTTATCCACCATTTGTTTCTTTTCTGCCTCAGACAAAGCTTGAATATTTATTGAACCAACAATTTTCCTGATTAGAGAAATGATAAAAATCCCAGAACCACAACAGGGATCTATTGCTTTCCATTCAGAAGCTTGAAGCTCTTTAATGCTTTCGGTTACAACATAATCAGAAAGCCATTCCGGGGTAAAATACTCCCCCATGGAATGCCTGATCGATCTTGGAATAATGCTCATATATAAATCTTTAAAAATATCAATCGGTTGGTATGCAATACTAAATGTAAATGAAGAATATTGATCAATACACTGAATAGCGGATAAAATCAACTTCCAAAGGCTTACTGTCCACTGGTTTCTATCAGCATACCACGAATAGAAATCTCCTTCCAGAAGGTTAAAGATATTACTGCTTTTATAGGAATACCCATCCTCCATTTTTTCAAAAAAGCGCTGCAGCTCATCAGACGAAATATTGGTTAAATCGTTATACCGCCTTGCATTATCGTTATACTCAAGTTTATCTATCACCTTGCAGGCAATCAGCTTCACAACAATAGCATACGTCGTTTGCAGGGCATACAGCGCCTGATATTCAGCCTCCGGTGAATCAATCGCATCCGAAAAAAGCATGGAAAGATCATATCTGCGTTTTGCGATGTCATTGCTTTTGCCATTGTCATCAACAGAAAGGTGCATTAAATTTTTCCACTCTTCATAAAGCATACGCGTTTTATCTGTAGAGTGATTTTTCAAGCAATCGTACAATCTAAGAGCGATTGCTTTTGATACAGATTCCGCAGCAGGGGATATGGAAAAGTCCCTTACGATATTCTCCGGAACAAATCGTTTCTTATCATTAAACAGAATCGCCCGAATCAAATTATCCATATCGTCTACTGCAATAGGAGCAAGCGCCGAAGTTTTCATTTCATCTCCGACAAACACAAAATAACCGATCCTTATACCATCCGTAAGAATCGCGCTGTATTTATAGCCTTCTGTTTCATACAAAGCAGTTAAATACGTTTCAACCTGCCGATATGCAGCTTCGATCTGTTTTTTGCTTTGGAGCTTGGAATGGTGTTTGTATTCAATCATCAAACTGTTGACAACAGCATCTAAACGGCCCATTCCGGAACCAACGCTTTGCACAGAGCCAAATTTATGTTTAACATTATTTACAGCCTGCTCTTTGCTATATTCAAGTTTTATTCCTGTTTTGCTTCTAATGAGATAATATAGTTCGTTCTCAAAAATTGAGGCTGTTGTAGCTTCGCTGTTCGACACGCTGGAGCCATGCATGATATTTGTTCTCATTTCATCGATCTCGGCCCTGTACTCGCCGCTGTTTAACCATTCAATTGCATCGATCGTGTTCAATTTATTTCCTCCTCAGCGTTTGCCAAGCTAACCTAGTCATTCTAATAGGTATAGCATAACGCATACCTTTAAAAATTACAACCATAACACAGGGCTCTTATGATATTTTCACAATAAATCAAGGCATTTAATTTCGATAATCCAGCATAAAGTGCTGATTGTTCCTTTTTCCTGAAACCACAAATTTCAAGCCCTTTTAACTCTCTCAAAATCAAAAAATGAAAAAACTTCCGTGAATAAAAATCTGCCAAAAGAACATGATTTACCGATTTTCAATAAGAAAAACAGGTTCGCATGCTGCGCGACCCTGTTTTTCTTATTGCACCGTTTCATCATAACACGTTTTCTCAATTTGATCCTTGCCATTTCTTTGGAAATTTTAGAGAGCAGTCTACAGAAAAGTGATTTGTACCATAGAGGAAAACGGGAATCCACATCCGAAGCATTTATGATCCAAGCCTTACAGCTCTAAAAAGTCCTTCCGGTAGGAAACGCCAAAGAATTCTGCCAACTCCTGCATTTCCGTATCCTTGATGGTGTTTTTCCGGGGCAGATGGGCGGTGAGCATGTAGATTTGGGCGGCCTTTTCCACTGTTTCAATAAGGCCGAAGGTTTCGTCCATGGTCTTCCCAGCCCCGTAAATGCCGTGCATTCCCCAGATCACCAGGCGGAATTCCTTCATTTTTTCCGCCGTGGCTTCCCCAATGGAATTGGTACCGCAAAGCATCCAGGGAAGCACGCCGACGCCGTCCGGAAATACAACAATACATTCCGTACACATTTCCCACAAAGCATGGGTAAATTTCTTTTCGTCCAGCTCGTGAACATAGTTCATGGCAAGGGTGTAGGTGGGGTGGCTGTGCATCACCACACGGTTTTCCGGGTCTACGCTCAAGCGGGCCATGTGGCTCATCAGATGGGCGGGCAGCTCGCTGGTAAATTTTCCGCCGTCCCGGTAGCCCCAAAGCAGCTGGGCGGTTTTCCCGTCTTCTGCAATACGGATGATCCCCAAATTGGTCTCCGGATCGTCGCTCACGTTCTTAAAATATTTTCCGGTACCGGTGACAATAAAGATCCTGCCGATCAGGGACTTTGCCTCAAAGCCGATGGGGATCTCCCGAATCACCCGGTTCAGATCCAGATACTCCCCTACCTCCCTCTCATCCAGCAGATAGCTGATATTGCCGCCGTTTCTCTCGTCCCAACCCAAGCGGTACATATTGGCGGTGGTGTTCCGCATTTCCGTTACAAAGGGCGCTTTCAAAATATTTTTCATGGCTGTACCTTCAGCTTTTGCAGACAAGGATGATCTGCAAAACGTATCCTTTCTTCTCTTCTCTCGATTTTACTGCATCAGCCGCGGCGCTGCAAAACCTCTTTTTCATATTTTTCCGCCTGAGAGAACCATTCGCCGTCCAGGGGCTTGCCGCAAACACGGCAGTATTCGTCCCAGATCTCGCCGAAGGGCATGGTTTTCAGCTCCTCCTGCACCACCATCAGCCTGGTAAAATTCCCGCTGTCCTGCAGGGCCTTCAATTCTTCTACCGGCTGCAGCAGGGCGAACAGCAGCGCCTTCTGGAAGTTTCGGAAGCCGGTGGCCCAGGCGGAAATGCGGTTGATGGAAGCGTCAAAATAATCCAGAGCCAGAAACACCCGATCAATGCCGCAGCGAACCACCTCTTTGGCGATCTCCTTTGTCTCATCATCAAACAGCACCACATGGTCACTGTCCCAGCGCACGCCTCTGGTAACGTGCAGCGCCAGCCGCTCGTCATAGGCGAGGATTGCGGAGATCTTATCGCTGACAAGCTCCGTGGGGTGATAGTGGCCGTTATCCAAAAGGCAGATGCAATCATCCCTGCCGGAGGCATATTTCAGGCACCACTCGGCGCTTCCCACAGTATAGCTTTCCACGCCGATACCAAATACCTTGGATTCCGCGCAGGGGAAAACCCTGGTTTTATCGAAAGGCTCGGAAAGGATCTCATCAAAGGACTGCTTATAGCGCAGACGGGGGCCGATCCGGTCGGCAGGCACATCTTTATAGCCGTCTCCCGCCCAGATATTCATTACACAGGGCTCCCCCAGCTGCTCCGCCAGATATTGGGAAATGCGAACACAGGCCTTGCCGTGCTCCACCCAGAATTTCCTGGTTTCCTCATTGGGAGAGGAAAGGGTCAGGGGATCGCATTTGGGGTGGCTGAAAAATGTGGGATTAAAATCACATCCCAGCTTTCTCTCCCTGCAAAAATCCACCCATTTCTGAAAATGCTTTGGCTCCAGCCGATCCCGGTCCACCCACTGGCCATCTTCAAAAATGGCATAGCTGGCGTGAAGGTTCAGCTTTACCCGGCCGGGGACCAAAGAGATCACCTGGTCGATATCGGCCATCAGCTCTTCTGGGTTTCTGGCCCGTCCCGGATAATTTCCCGTGGTCTGAATTCCGCCGGTAAGGGGCTTTGTGGGGTCGGTATCAAAGCCGCGCACATCGTCCCCCTGCCAGCAGTGAAGGGACACAGGCACTGTTTTCAGCTTGGCAATGGCCGCATCCGCATTGACGCCCAGCGCCTCATACTTTTTCCTTGCTTCCAGATAGCTCATGCTTCACTGTTCCTTTCCATTTGAGTTTTCAAATTGCCAAGAGCCGTGGCCTCAATGGGCAGCGCCACGACTTTTTTTCCGGTTTCCCGTTCTGTAAGCCTGTTTAGAAATTGGTTTTTGGCCCCGCCGCCTACAATGTACAGTGTTTCATAGCGTCGGCCGGTCAGCTTTTCCAGTTCTTTTACCGCCTTTCCATAACCCGCCGCCAGGGAACGGTAGGCACAGCGGAAATAGTCCCCTGCTGTTTCAGGGGCGGGAAAGCCCCCTTCCAGCAGGGCGCTTTTTACCGCACCGCTCATGGTTTTCGGGGCCAGAAAAACCTGATCAGTCACATCCACAATTCCGGGATAGCCGCTTTCCTGTGCCTCCTGTTCCAGCTGGGAAAAGGGCCTTTCCGGGCAAAGCTCATTACGCAGATTATTCACCATCCACATGCCCATACTGTTTTTCAAATAGCGCACATAGCCCACGCCGCCTTCATTGGAAAAATTGGCGATGAGGCTTTCCGGGGTGGTCACGGCTCCCGGAAGCTTCGCTCCTAAAAGGCTCCATGTACCGGAGGAAAGAAACAGCCCCTCCCCCTCCATGGGAATTCCTTCCACCGCACTGGCGGTATCGTGGGTAGGGCATAAAACCACTTTGATCCCCTGGTATTCCCCAAGGAGCTTCCCCGGCTGGGAAAGCTCCCCGAACAGGGCCGGGGGCAGCCCCAGCTTTTCCAAAATCACTTCATCAAATTTCCCGGTAGCCGCATTCACAAGGCCTGTTGTGGATGCATTGGTAAATTCGTGGGCTTTCTTTCCGCACAGCCTCCACATGAGATATTCGGGGATCATCAAATACCCGGTAACTCTCTCCAGCCGTCCGGCCTCCTGATCAGCATATAGCTGATAAATGGTGTTAAAGGGCTGAAACTGGATCCCGGTGCGGGCATACAGCTCCTCAAAGGAGATCCTTTCATGCACCTTTCCGATCACCGCCTCCGTGCGGCTGTCCCGATAGGCATAGCAGGGAAAAACCGGCTCCTCCCCCTTTAACAGCACATAATCCACCGCCCAGGTATCGATGGAAAGGCTTTCGATCTCCGGATATTTTGCAAGAGCGGCGTCGATCCCGGCGCGAACCTCTTCTTCCAGCCGTTCCATATCCCAGATCAAATGCCCGTTTTCCTCGCTGACGCCGTTTTGGAAACGGTAGACTTCTTCCGTTTCCACCGTTCCGTTTTCCTGCCAGCCCACAATATGCCGCCCGGAGGACGCGCCAATATCGATGGCCAAATAGCGCTTCATACGCTCACCTGTCTTTCTGATAGCGGGGTTGCCATTTCGTGGTATTTTTCCGGATTCCTGATCTCAAAACTGCCGACTAACTTATTCTTTTCTTCATCATACACTGACAGGCTCTGAAATTCAATAAAAATTCCAAAGTCAATTTGCATTTTTTGAGCCTGTCATGTACAATGAACAGCAGATATCACCTGGTTCCGTAAAAACGAATCCACTCTAAGAAGGAGGAATTCTCTGTGAAAATCGTGTTAGTTGAGCCCCTGGGCATCCGCCCGGAACTGCTGGAACAATATGCCGAAGAAATCAGGGCGCAGGGACATGAGTTTGTTTCCTATCCCGCCAGGCCGGAAAACACCGCTGCGCTTTGCGGCCGGGTGGAACATGCGGACGCTGTGATCCTTGCGAACCTGCCCTTCCCCGCCGAGGCCGTACAGGCCGGGAAAAACCTGCAATATCTGGATATCGCCTTTACCGGGGTGGATCATGTGGATCTCGCCGCCTGCAAGGCCCGGGACATCGCTGTGTCAAACGCCTCCGGCTATTCCGATATCGCCGTGGCGGAGCTTGCCCTTGGCCTGATGCTGGCTTTGTCCCGGCGCATCCTTCCCTGTGACTGTGCCGCCCGCCGGGAAGGAACCAAGGAAGGGCTCATCGGCACGGAGCTTTTCGGTAAGACTCTGGGTATCGTGGGAACCGGAAAGATCGGCACGGCGGTGATCCGCATTGCCCTGGCCTTCGGCATGAAGGTGCTGGCCCACAGCCGCACGGTAAAGCCGGAACTGCAACAGCTGGGCGTGACCTTTCTCTCTTTAAACGATCTCATGGCGCAAAGCGATATTGTAAGCGTTCACGTGCCGCAAAATGCCAATACCATCGGTCTGATCGGCCGGGAACAGCTGGAGCGCATGAAGCCCGCCGCCATGCTGATCAACACGGCGCGGGGGCCCATTGTGGATAACACCGCTCTGGCGGAGCTGCTTTGTCAGGGAAAGATCGGCGCCGCCGGGATCGACGTGTTTGAACAGGAGCCGCCCATTCCGAAGGATCATCCCTTGACCGCCGCCCCCAACACCATTCTGACGCCTCACGTGGCCTTTGCCACCACCGAAGCCCTGGAGCGCCGCGCCGCCATTGTCTTCGATAATCTGAAAAGCTGGCTTGGGGGCACCGTGAAAAACCGGGTTTGTTGAATCCTGCTGATAAAACAGGTAAAATAACTTTGATACAAAACATTTTCAAGCAAGTAAAAATCCCGGCCGCTTCCTCAATAGGAAAACGGCCGGGATTTTTATTCTTCTGTCAGTTCAAATCTTCGCAGTACGCCGTTGTTCCTGCTTTGGGAATTATCCCTTTACCACCAGATTCACCAGCTTGCCGGGCACGTAAACTTCCTTTACAATGGCTTTTCCGGCAATTTCAGCGGCGATCTTTTCTTCGGCCTTTGCCGCCGCGATAGCGTCTTCCTTGGAGATCTCGGCGGAGACCTTCAGGCGGGAACGCACCTTGCCGCAGATCTGTACCACGATCTCTACCGTGTCTTCCCTGCACTTCGCTTCCTCATATACCGGCCAGGCCTGCTGCGCCACCAGGCCGGAAGCGCTTTCTCCCAGGCCGCAAAGCTGCCACATTTCTTCCGTAACATGGGGGGCAAAGGGATTCAAAAGCAGCGTGAAAATCCGCAGCTCTTCCCTTGTGATATCGCCCTTTTCAGAAACAGCATTCAACAGTGTCATAAGCGCCGCGATGGCGGTATTAAATTTCAGGTTTTCGGTATCCTCCCCCACCTTTTTGATGGTTTGGTGGAACAGGGTCAAAAGTTCCGGGCGAATCCCTTTTTCCTGGGACAAACAGCTTTGCAGGTTCCAGTACCGCTCCACAAACCTGCGACAGCCCTTGACTCCGGCGCTGCTCCAGGGCGCGGCCTTTTCAAAATCGCCCACGAACATTTCGTAAAGGCGCATGGTGTCCGCGCCGTACTCATTGACAATATCATCCGGGTTTACCACATTGCCCCGGGACTTGCTCATCTTTTCGCCGTTCTCGCCTAAAATCATGCCATGGCTGGTGCGCTTGGCATAAGGCTCCGGCGTGGGAACATACCCCTGGTCAAACAGGAATTTGTGCCAGAACCGGCTATACAGCAAATGCAGGGTGGTGTGCTCCATGCCGCCGTTGTACCAATCGATGGGAGACCAGTATTCCAGAGCCTCCTTAGAGGCAAAGGCTTCATTATTGCGGGGATCCATATACCGCAGGAAATACCAGGAGGAGCCTGCCCACTGAGGCATGGTATCCGTTTCCCGCTGGGCAGGGCCACCGCAATGGGGGCAGGTGGTATTTACCCAGTCCGTCATTTTGGAAAGGGGAGATTCACCGTTGTCGGTGGGCTCATAAGAATCCACCTGAGGCAGGGTCAGAGGCAACTCACTTTCCGGCAAGGGCTGCCAGCCGCATTTCTCACAGTATACCATGGGAATGGGCTCGCCCCAATACCGCTGGCGGGAGAATACCCAGTCCCGCAGCTTGTAATTGACCTTGGCGTGGCCGATGCCTTTTTCCTCCAAAAATTCTGTGATCTTCTTTTTGGCTTCCTCCACGGAAAGGCCGTCCAGAATACCGGAATTCACCATAATTCCGGTTTCGCAGTCGGTAAAGGCCGCTTCCTGCACATTGCCGCCCTGCACCACCTCGATGATGGGCAGGTCAAATTTCTTTGCAAACTCCCAGTCTCTGGTATCGTGGGCAGGCACTGCCATAATGGCCCCGGTACCATAAGAGACCAGCACATAATCGGAAATGAAAATGGGGATCTCCCTGCCGTTCACCGGGTTTGTGGCTGTAACGCCCTGAAGCTTTACACCGGTTTTCTCCTTAACCATTTCGGTGCGCTCAAAATCCGATTTTTTAGCCGCCGCCGCCTGGTATTCCCGCACGGCATCTATATTCTGAAGCTTATCTGCCCACTTTTCAATATAAGGGTGCTCCGGGGAAATGACCATATAAGTAGCGCCGTACAGCGTATCGGGGCGGGTGGTATAGATCGTCAGCTTGTCTCCGGCGCTGGTAGTAAAATCCACCTCTGCGCCGGTAGAACGGCCGATCCAGTTTTTCTGCTGGATCTTCACCCGCTCAGGATAATCCACCAGTTCCAGATCATCAATGAGGCGTTGGGCGTATTCCGTGATCTTCAGCATCCACTGGCTTTTTACCTTGTGTACCACTTCGCTGCCGCAGCGCTCGCACACACCGTTTACCACTTCTTCATTTGCCAGCACGCATTTACAGGAGGTGCACCAGTTTACATTCATTTCCTTTTTATAGGCAAGGCCCGCTTTATAAAGCTGCAAAAAGATCCACTGGGTCCACTTGTAATACTCCGGGTCGGTGGTGGAAATTTCCCGGCTCCAGTCAAAGGAAATGCCAAGAGACTGGATCTGCTCCTTGAAATGGGCAATATTCTTTTCAGTGATCTCCGCCGGGTGAACATGGTTTTTAATGGCATAGTTTTCGGCAGGCAGGCCAAAAGCATCCCAGCCAATGGGATACAGCACATTATACCCCTGTAACCGCCGCTTTCTGGCTACCACGTCCAGCGCGGTATAGGGCCTTGGGTGGCCTACATGCAGGCCCTGCCCGGAAGGATAGGGAAACTCCACCAGTGCGTAAAACTTCGGCTTTTCAGAGCCGTTTTCCGCATGGAACACCCCGGTCTCTTCCCATTTTTTCTGCCATTTCTTTTCAACCTCCAAATGGTTGTACTTCATTTTGCATCATCCCTTTTGCTGAATTATAGTCTTGTAAAAGCAGGGCAGCGCATAAAAAAGCCCCGGCGCTTCCAAAAGCATGAAAGCATCCGGGGCGAAAATCCTGAAGATTACCGCGGTACCACCCGTGTTCTGCGCCAGCTCACACCAACGCACTCAAAGCCTCTGACAAGACCTGGCGTATAACGCCGCCATACGTCCCATGCCTACTAAGCACCTGCGGTTTGCTCCGCACACCTTTGGACCGGGAGACTTCGGGACCAGTATACGCAACCTGCTGCCTACCTGCTTGCACCACCCGCAGGCTCTCTGAAAGGCATACCAAGCCGCCTTCTTCCCATCACTGTCTTTCCTATTATTTCTCGATTATATCGGACGGCTGGAAATTTGTCAAGTCTGAATTTCAGGAAAAAGCGCCAGCGTATACTTTCGTCACCAGTTCACGCTTCAGCCTGCCAACTGACCTTCGTACCGTCTGCCCACAGGCGATCCAGGTCGTAAAACTCTCTGGCTTCCCCGGTGAAAATGTGAACCACTACATGGCTGTAATCCAAAAGCACCCAGGAATTAGAGCGGTATCCCTCGATCCGGGTGGGAGAAATGCCTTCTGCCTTCAGCTTTTCCTCCAGCTCGTCGCTGAGAGAGCGCACATGAGTGTTGCTCCCGCCGCTGGCGATCACAAAGTAATCCGCCAGGCTGGAAATATCCTCTATTTTTATCACATTGATCTGATCCGCTTTTTTGTTATCCAAAATTGCCGCTGCCTTTTTTGCCAATTCCAAGCTGGTCATAGCTTTCCTAATCTTCCTTTCCGGTTTCTTTCTCCTGCAGTGTCAGCACCGCGTCGTTATACGCATCGATAGAGCCGCTTCCCAAAAGCAGCCGCTGTTCTATTTTTTCCTGTACGGTAAAGGCAATGCCCTCGATCATAGCGTCTTCCAGGCTTTGCTTTGCAAGCTTCCGCATTTCCTTTACGCCGGGGTAGTTCCGATCTTCGGAAATATAGTCTGCCACAAAAAGCACCTTGTCAAGCAGGGTCATATCCTTCTTCCCGCTGGTATGGCAGGCAATGGCGCTGAGAATTTCCTCATCGGAAACACCCAGCACATGCTCACAGTAGGCCGCACCGGACAGGGAATGCCACAGCTTCGGATTTCTGCGATCGGATTCACTGAGTATTATACCAAATTCCTGTAGAATTTTCAACTGCTCTTCCTTCGGCGTGTCCTTCATAATGTCGTGCAGAATGCCGGCAGTGCGGGCCTTTTCCTCATCTGCCCCATACCGCATTGCCAGCTGCTCCGAGGCTTCCGCCACACACTGACTATGAAAAAAACGCTGGGGAGTCAAATGCTTTTTTACTTCTGCCTCATATTGCTTGTAAGTCATATGCTTTTTCCTCGGTTCTGTGCTTGCGTTTTCTCAAAACGCTGGGGAGTAAGGTGGCGCTTTACTTCCGCTTCATATTGTTTGTAAGTCATGCTCGTGTCCCTTCCCTTTTTCTGCCCTGTATAAACCGTGAGTATGGATATATTCTTCCACGCTCTTGGGAACCAGCCCGGATAAAGCCTTTCCCCCGGCGGCCCGCTCCCGAATTTCCGTAGAAGACGCAAGGAAATAGGGAATATTTTCCACAAAGCACCTGGCGCCATAAGTCTGTTCCAGAAAATCCTTCTGCCGCAGCAGCTTTTGCAATCCGTCCCCGCTTCGGGGGGAACCGCAGATCGCCGCCAGCGCAAAGATGGTTTCCGGACGGTACCACTGGTGAATGGTAAGAAACATATCCTCCCCCATCAAAAGAAAAAGCTCGTCCTCCGGAAATTCCGCCTTCAATGCTTCCAGCGTATCCGCCGTGTAACTTTTCCCTTCCCGCTGCAATTCCAGCCGGGAAACCTCTATGGGGACAGAGCCGATCTCCTTTGCCGCAAGGGCGCACATGGCGACCCGATCCTCCCCGCCTGCCAAAGCCTGTGCCTGCTTGTGGGGCGGTACATGGGTTGGGATCAGCAGCACCCGGTCAAGGGAAAGCCGCCGGATAAATTCCCGCAGGATATGGAGATGCCCCAAATGAATGGGGTTAAAGGTTCCGCCGTAAATGCCGATTTTCATTTGGGTTCACCGCCTGTCAGCTCGTTAAGATTTTAAAGGTTTTCCGTCGCACCCACGTCCCGGAGGATCCAGGCCAGCGCTTCCTGCTGTGAGAACTCCGGGCCGAAGACCGTTTCCCGGATACTTTATAAGATAATCCTTTCCCAGCCACCAAAAGAAAACTCATAGAATTCACTGCACCTGCTCCGGCAGGGTTTCCAGAAGGTCGGCGGCCCCGTTCAGCCAGTCTCCTTCAAAAAGCTCCACAGCGCCCTGATCGCAGGCGGCTGCCAGCTTGGGTTCGATAGGCAGCTTACAAAGCACCTTCAGGCCGTATTTTGCCGCCACTTCGTCAATATGGCTTTCCCCAAACACAGAGATTTGTCTGCCGCAGTCGGGGCAGGTAAAATAGCTCATGTTTTCCACCAGGCCCAGCACAGGCACGTTCATCATCTTCGCCATTTCCACGGCCTTGGAAACGATCATGCCCACAAGCTCCTGAGGAGAAGCGACAATGATAATGCCCGAAAGAGGCAGAGATTGAAACACCGTAAGGGGCGCGTCTCCCGTTCCAGGAGGCATATCCACAAACATATAGTCCACATCGCCCCAGATCACATCTGTCCAGAACTGCTTAATGGCCCCGGCGATCACCGGGCCGCGCCATACCACAGGATTGGTCTCCTCCTCCAGAAGCAGGTTGACGCTCATCACCCTGATCCCGGTTTTTGTTTCCACCGGGTACAGGCCCCTTTCATCGGACATGGCCCGCTGCTTTAAGCCGAAGCACTTGGGAATAGAGGGGCCGGTAATATCGGCGTCCAGCACCGCCACCTGGTTTTCCCGGCGGCGCATGGCCGTTGCCAGCAGAGAGGTGACAAGGGATTTTCCCACGCCGCCCTTTCCGCTGACGATGCCGATCACCCGTTTCACATGGCTTTGATCGTTGGTTTTCTCCAAAAAGCTCTGCGGCGCATTGCGGGAAGGACAATTTTCCCCGCAGGTGGAACAATCATGAGTGCAATTTTCGCTCATTTTCAAAAACTCCTTTTTTATGGCTGACTATTTGCAGAGCTTCACGCTCCGCATCCTTACTTTCATTTTGAAAAGCCGGTACTAATGATTTTTTATTGTACACGATTTCAAATCCCCACGCAAGAGCAGAGCCGCACAAAGACAAAACCGGTTTCAAATCAGTCTGGCTCCCCAGGCTCCCAGGGCTGGCAGGCAAGCTCAAACCAGAAGGTGCTCCCCTTTCCTTCCTCGCTTTCCACACCGTAAGCGCCGCCGTGAAGCTCCAGAATATTTTTTACAATGGAAAGCCCCAGTCCGGTGCCTACCTGGGCCCTTTTATGCTCCTTATCCACCTTATAGTAACGTTCCCAAATATCCTTGAGCTTATCCTGAGGAATTCCCTCCCCGGTATCGGAAACAGAGATACGCACCCTGCCGTTTTCTATGGTCTGGCGCAGTGTAACGGTTTTATCCGCCCCGGCATAGGTGATAGCGTTATTCACCAGATTGTACACCACCTGGGAAATCTTCAGCTCGTCCGCCGTCACAAATACGTCTTCTTCCGCTTCAAAAGGAAAGCTGTAATCCGCCAGCTTATTATACCGGCGCAAAATGGCGCGAATGCTCTCCGTCAGGTTAAAGCTCGTCCGCTCCAGCGTGATGGCCCCGGATTCCATGCGGGAAAGATCCAGCAGGTCGTTGACAAGGCTGGTGAGCCGCTGGGTCTCATCAATGATGATCTGCACATTTTCCGGGGTGTTCTCCCCCGGCAGATCCCGCATGACCTCGGCATAGCCCTGGATCATGGTAAGGGGGGTGCGCAGATCGTGAGACACATTGGCCAATAGCTCCCGGCGCAGGCCCTCCACCTTGGAAAGCTCCTCCGCCGCGTAATTCAGGGTTTGTGCCAGTTCGCTGACCTCTCTGGAGCCGCCTTCCCCAAAACGTATTTCATAATTTCCCTTAGCCAGTTCTTTTGCTGCCTCATTCACCGCCACCACCGGCCGGGAAATGCTTCTGGCAATAAAATAAGCCAAAAGCCCGCCCAGCAGCACCATGATCCCCGTAACACAGATCAGCTGCACCTGCAGGGTCTCCACTGTGGCGTCTACCGGGGTGATCTCGCTTTCAATGAGGATCATGCGGTTCCAGCCGGAAGCCGTCCGCATGACTTCGGCATACAGGATCCCCTCGGGCCGGGTCCCATCCTGATAGGCAAAAGGAGAAGTGTAGGTGGTAAGCCTCTTGCCGCCCAGAAGGTTTACTTCGTTGAAAATGGTTCGCAGATCGCTGCGGGTCATGTTTTCCAGCAAACATTCCCGCTGGGTGGGCTTCCAGGCACTGTACTGGGTGCCAAGCTCATCTGTGACCAGAATATTGATTCCCAGATCATTGGAAAGCTTTTTGACCCTGGTGTCCAGGTCGCTGTCTTCCAGCTTCCGCTGGATCAGCTCTGCGGCGTTCTTTACCTCCGCCGTTTTAATAGCCCGGTAAAAGGTTCCCAGGAAAGCGATTTGAAACACCCAGAGCAGCACGGCGACCACCAGAATAAACACGCCGAAGCCCAGGGCGATCTGCCTGCGGATCTTCGTGGGCTTTCGCGGAGCTTTTTCTACCGGATGAAACACGGGAGGCTGCATCTCGCCCATCATATCACCTCAAAGCGGTAGCCCACGCCCCGGAGCGTTACGATAAATTTGCTGTATGGGCCTAAAGATCTGCGCAAAAGCTTGATATGGGTATCAAGAGTGCGGTCATCTCCGTAGAAATCATAGCCCCACACATTGGTAATGAGCATTTCACGGGTAAGGGCCAGATTTTTATTGTTGACCAGATAACAGAGCAGATCGTATTCCTTGGGGGAAAGCTCCGTGCGCTCGCCGTCTACCGTAACGATACGGGCGTCAAAATCAATGGAAAGGCCTTCAAAGGACACAGAGTTTCTCTGGGACGCATGGGTTTGAGGCCGCACCCGGTTCATGATGGCGGTCACCCGCATCAACAGCTCCTTGGGGGAAAAGGGCTTTACCACGTAATCGTCTACCCCCAGCTCGAAACCATGAATTTTATCGTATTCCTCGCCTCTGGCAGAAAGCATCAGCACCGGGGCCGAGGAGACCTTGCGGATCTCCTTTACGGCGGAAAAGCCGTCCAGCTCCGGCATCATCACGTCCATAATAATGATATCGAATTTCTCCGGCTCCCGTCTGCACAGCTCTACCGCCTGCATACCGTTTTCCGCCTCTGTGACCTGGTGCCCTTCAAATTCCGCATACTTGCGGATCAGCGTTCTGATTTTTTCCTCATCGTCCGTAACCAGAATGTGGTACATAAAAATCACCATTCCTTTTTTCGAAATTTGTGCCGGTGGTTGCAGCCGATTGCCGCTTTGAGTTTTGCGGCAAAGACACAAAAACAGTGTGTGAAAAAGCATTTTTCACACTAACACCCGCCTTCTTCTTTTTACATCGCCCTTCATTCTATCGGTAAAACTAAGTTTTCCCGTTTTTTGAATCATACCATCCACACGTGAATTTCCTGTGAAGACTCAGAAAATCCATTGTGAGCTGTCCGCCGTTCGACGCCCAAAGGAAGAACATCAATGAACTGCCTTCTACTATAAGCCCACTGGAAAAAGTTTGCAAGAGAGAAAACTTTTCTGTTGACTTTTTAGTAG